>CAYRUX010000027.1:0-11665 GCA_964427515.1 uncultured Rhizobiaceae bacterium | reverse complement strand
ACGGAGATGTTGCAAAAGCCTGGCTCTCAGCACGCAACAAGCTTCGTGATTCAGGGACAAAACCCGCCGACTACGGCGCTTTCATCTTAGGTGGTGCTGCAAATATAAATGCCTATAAACCCTAGCATGATTGAAGATGCTATAATAATTAATCTTAATTTTGACTAATTAAGCTAGTTAAAACTATTTGCGCTTGGTTTAAACACTTCTTCTTCACAAACATGGGTATCATTTTAATTTTTTCTGCTGTTTCGTTAATCAAGAAAATTTTGATTTTTTTTGGCAACGGCTGCCCTTCCAATTTTAACGAATACACAGCCGCTTCCTCTAAGGGTACTTCCTTTGGCCACTCTACTGATTTTTCACCTGCAGCCCAGAAAACCTCGTGCTTTACACTCTTCCGCTTTTTTAAAGTCATTTTAACAGCTTTTGCAGAATGCTTTCTTATCAAGGTAGGTTGAACATTAGAAGTGAGACAATAAATCCCTGACTTGGCTATGGGGATATCCCAAAGGTTTAAGCTCTGAGTACTGCTTACTGACCTTACCGCGCCAAGTGAAGATGACTGTTTATTAGACTTACTTATTAACGATTTTACAGCTCCAATAACCTCACCATCATCAGCACTATCTCCTGAACCTTTACTAACTGCGCCATTGTAAGGCCCCTTAAGTATTCCGACAGAGCCATCCGCACCTAATAAAGTAATTTCACTCCCCTCCTCTAGGTTTATAATCATACCGGCACTAATTACTGTGCCAGCCGGAATATCTGAAGCATTAGAATCTACAACCACTACTTCAAGCGCAGAAGCCTCATATGCTTTTAAAATCCCAACTACACAAAAAAAGGCTATTATATATTTTAAATATCTAATCATTTTTCTAACGCTCTAATTAAAACTCCGCTCTCTCCACTAACTAACCTGTCCAAGTGAAATCTCGATAGAACGTCGTTTTTATCTATTTCCAAAATATTTTTAAACATATCGCTAGCCTGCTGATTATCACCCGTTCCTAGAACAGTATACGCTTCAATATATAATTTACTGAGTTCCGATTTCTCTTTTTCTGGGGTTAAAACTTGAATAGGCTCAGTTTTCCCCTTCAAAATCAGCTCTCCAATCGGTCTAAAGTTTAAACCAGGGCATTTATTGGCCGTCATTGCACTTACACAAATACTGGTACCAAACAATTTATTGATTCCTTCCAATCTTGCAGTTGTATTTACCATATCCCCAATTGAAGTGTATTCGAACCTTTCCGCGCCTCCAATGTTTCCAACTATTGCAGGGTTTGAGTGAACTCCAATCCGGGTCAGGCCCCACTCAATATTTTTATGAAGAGAGTTTTTTCTAAATTTCCTCGCATATTGATCTAATTCCAATGCACACATAACTGCCCTCGTCGAATGGTCAGGACAATCGTTTGGCGCGTTGAATGTTGCCATAATCGCATCCCCGATAAACTTATCTATTACACCATTATAACGAAGAATTATCTCTACCATACCTTCAAGGTATAAATTTAAATTTTCTACCAATACCTCTGGATTAAGAACTTCTGACGTTGAAGTAAAACCTGCGATATCGGTAAATATTAAAGTTATTTCTTTTCGCTCCCCACCTAATCTCAACTTCTCAGGATTTTCTTTAAGTTCCTTAAGCAACTGCGGTGACATATATTGCGAAAATGCGTTAGTAACAAATTGCCTATATTTTCGCTGCCTTTTTCCACTTATATAAGTACCTATACCCGTAGCAATAATTAAACCCAACGAAGCGCAAACAACGGGTGGTAATGGAAACGATAATCTTTCAAGTAATAAGGATATCCCCCATAAGATACATAATAGAACCATAAACCCTAAAAATTTGTAAATAAATTTCATTTCGATAGAGGAAATGAAAATGGACAGAGCTAAAAGGATTATTATAAATATTATATCTGTATATATATTGTACCTCTGAAACGTCATGCCAGATAATAACTGTGAAAGTGCATGGGCATGTATTTCTATACCCGCCATCATAGATGATCCACCTCTAGAAAATCGATCCAGTGGAGTATTGTGGCGGTCGTTATGTGGCAAATCAGCCCCAATCAAAACAATTTTTCCCGATAGCCACTCTGGAGGAATATGCCTAATAAACTGCGCCTCATAAGACTTAAATGGCGAAGAACCCGCCTTGGGGCCAAAGGAATATTTTAAATACTGTATTTCAGAATCAATTTCGTGCCCGACAACAGATGCCAGTATATGGGGAAAAGAATTAATCTCTTTTCCAATAACGTTCATGTCTCCGTCTATCCAACGAATAAGGCCATCCGTTTTATCCTTTCCAAGCTTAACATGCCCCTTGATCATATCGTTAGTATACGAGTTCAGATAGTTTGTTTGGGCATTAGTTAAATTGTCAGATGGATTTGCCCAAGCTACAACTGTAGGAAATTCAACCTCATTAATAGTATTTTGTAAGGCAATATCCTTATATTGTTCAGTTTTTTGATCGAACAAAATATCGATCCCAACAGCCCTAACATTTGCCTTATCTAAAGTTAGAAGCACTTCAGACAAGAACTGCCTATCCACCGGAGAACGATACGCAAATTGTCCCAATGTATTTTCCGTGATAGTCACAAGGATGATATCTGAATCATAAGCCCGATAATGAGGGTCTATTGAAGCGTATAGATCATTAACGGTATTCTCTATGATGATAATAAAATCTATATGGCGACTAGCAATGAAAGCAAGGATCACTAATAATGCCCAAGCAACAATTAACAAACGAATATCTGTGCCAAGCATATGTGATAATATTTTTTTTACGCCAGTAAGCATTTTGCCATGAAGGTCACGTTAAAAAATTGTTGGCTAATGGTTTTCAGATACTAATTTACAAGTATTATAGAAAAGCAATACAATTATCTGTAGTTATACATCAATCATAAATATTACCAGTTGGTTCGTTTATAGCACTATAAGGGTTATAAATTTCAGTGTATTACTTCAGTTGAGGGAATTGTTCCATTTACCTATAATCTCGCGTACCACTAAGCATTTGCAATATAGTAGGAGTAAATCAATGAACACTAGTTCAGTAGAGCATATTTTAGTTCCTGAGGCTGGAACCGCACCCAACAATAATGTGTTACCACTCATACTGTATCGTTCTGTAGCACAATTCGGCAATGCTGAGGAGCCAGAACGCACTTTTGAAAACATATTCTGGGGCAATAAATGGGGAAGCAGTTTCCGTGACGGAACCTTTCCATTTCATCATTATCATTCGGCCGCACATGAAGTTGTTGGTGTTGCAAGGGGCAAGGCAGTATTACAATTTGGTGGGCCAGACGGACCCGTTGTTGACGTAAAAGCTGGGGATGCAGCATTAATACCTGCAGGTGTTGTTCACTGTAGACTTGACGACGAACCAGGATATTCAATAGTTGGCGCTTACCCGCCTGACCAATTTCCAGATTGCTGCGTATTGTCAGATGAAGATAAAATAGTTGCGTCTGTACATCCCGATATTAGCGATTTAGAGGTAAAGGTGATAACCGGTAATCAACTTCACGAAATTAAAACCTCAATCTCTCAGACGGCATTACCTGCTATTGACCCAATTCAGGGGGAAAATGGATATGTAACTAAAGTCTGGGACTAAGTGAAACGTTTTAATTTCTATTACGAATAACGCTTTAATCTAAGTTAAGAAGTAACATTATTGCAATTGTTCTGTGTTATAAACTTGCCATCAGACCTGATAATATTCAAAGTAGTAGAATTAGAATTGATTGAAATTTTTCTTTTTTTTGGAGGATAAATGTGATGGGGAAGTATCTAGTACAAGCACGTTACACTGCCAGTGCTTACAAAGGAATGGTGGACAACCCGCATGATCGGGAATCTGCGATAACTGGTTTGGTCAGCGCGTTAGGCATCTCAGTTGATTCACTATATTTTGCTCCTTCTACTGGCGAAGCAATCATGATCATTGAGTCTGACACTCAAAAGAATGCAGCGTTGTTAATGATCGTCATGAGCAGTGGTTCATTAACGCATCCTAACATTACTGAGCTTATTTCTAGTGCAGATATGAAATCTGCAATGGATACCGGCAACCAGTTGGCATCGCAATATAATCCGGCAAATTCATAAATTATTTTGGAATGCTGTATTCAATAATTAAAAGGACGCATCCCTATTAATTCCTGTATCTCTATAACTTAGGGCTGATGAGCCTTAGAAATATATTCTTTAGATTGCATTTCTTTTAGGCGAGACACGGTTCGAGAAAATTCGAAAGAGCCGTGACCTCGACTATAAAGTCCTTCGGGAGGCACCTCTGCGGAACATATGAAATTTACCCGGTGTTCATACAGAACATCAATTAAGCCAACAAACCGCTTAGCCTCATCATAATTGTCCTTACCTAATCTTGGAATGTCACTCATAATTAAAGTGTGAAAAGAAGCCTGCAAGTTAATATAATCATTTACGCTCAGATTCTTTGCACATAGTGAGTTGAAAGTTGTCATGGCTACACCTTGCACCACTTGGTCGATCTTTATAGTCCGACCCTTGACCATGAAATTTCCCTCTTTAGACACAACACCACCGCTTAACCCATAAAAAATTTTCTCTAGCTTCTTTGCTGTCACGTCTGTAAGTGGCGTAAAATATACCTCTGAACTCGCAATAAATTGAGCCCGATAATCCAACGCACCATCTAGTTTCACTATTTCAAGACAGCTTTTTACTAGGTCAATGAATGGTATAAATCTCTCACGATTAATACCATTTTTGTAGAGCGAATCAGGATCGCGGTTAGAAGTAATGACGATCACCATACCTGATTCAATTAGCGCTTTAAACAATGGCCCCAGGACCATCGCATCTCCTATATCCGTTACATGAAAATCATCGAAGCATAACAATTTAGTTCTTGTAGAAAGTTGCTTAGCAAATCTTATTAATGCCCCATCACCACCGGCTTCCTTTCCACGTACAAGTTTACGGTTAATTTTATTGTGCACCTCAGCCATAAAGTGATGATGATGTACACATCGTTTCTGACTGATGGCTACTTCTTTAAAAAAATCAGTCATCAGCTTTGTTTTTCCACGCCCAACGGCACCGTGAATGTAAATGCCTTTCGGTCTTCCTTCGATGCGAGAAGCATTACCTTTAAATAGACTAGAAAAATTAAATTTAGGATTATTTTCAACCGAAGTTAAATGGCCATGCAGTACCTGCAATCGCTCAAATACTACCCTCTGGTAAGCATCCAAATTTAATTGTTTGTCTGTCGATTCTTCATTGCGGCCCATATCTGTCCCCTGACTTCAATCTATTTACCGAAAAATTATTGAAGTTCTGCAATGAAGAATTAATGAGATTGGTTGCGGGCCATCTGATAATATCCATCACGCAATTCGCCAAACCTAACTTCTACCTCTGGATGAGATACTGGTAGTCCAGTTCCATCAACAAGCAAATTCTGCTCTGAGACATAAGCCTCATAGGCCATCTCATCATTCTCTGCCAATAGATGGTAATATGGCTGATTTTTAGCTGGTCGAATATCCTCAGGTATGGCCAGCCACCATTCTTCTGTATTATCGAATTCTGGGTCAACATCATAAATCACACCTCGAAAAGGATATACTCGATGCTTGACAATCTGACCGATACTAAATTTCGCTGCTTTCATGGCTGGGTTCCCTAATAACTTAAAGTAAATTTTAATCCCTTGAACATAAATTGGCCAACTACGCAAAAATATACAAAATTGAATGAAGCATACTTTCTGTAATCTAACGAGCATTTTTAGTATGATTCAACCAATAAGGCTTTCTTAGCTCTCGTTTTAAAACCTTACCTGGCCCGGAAAGCGGTAGTGGATCATAGGTAACATCAAATGTTTTGGGAACCTTATAGCCGGCTATAAATTTCCGACAAAATGAAATTAACTCTCTAACCTCAACCTCATAACCTACCTGCAGGGTTGCATGTACAGCTTCCCCCCAAACCGCATCGGGAATACCAAATACTGCAGCCTGCATCACCGCAGGATGCCGAGAAAGCACATCTTCTACTTCTGTGGAATAAACATTTTCACCCCCAGTAATGATCATATCCTTGGCTCGATCGACAAGGTATATATGACCATTTTTATCTGCGTATCCCAAATCACCAGAAAAATACCACCCATTCCGGAGCACAGCTTTAGTTTCCAAAGGTTTATTCCAATACCCCATCATCACATTGGCTCCTGAAATAGCAATTTCACCGACATCACCTAGTTGTAATTCTTTGTCCTCCTTATCAAAAACACGAACTTTGACGCCAGGCAATGCTTTGCCACAAGATCGAAGTAATTTTTCATCTCGCACCGTTTTGTTATAACGCCAGCCGGTAGCCAAGGGTGCTGTCTCAGTCGTTCCATACAGATGTATTAATTCTGCTCTAGGAAATATAGACATGGCACGTAGGATAATATCTGAAGGAATTGGCGCGCCTCCATGAGCTATTGTTCGCATCGAAGATACATCTCTTGGACTTTTCTCCTGCTCATCATTAAGCGCAGCAATCATAGTTGGCACTCCTAAAGTTTGAGTTGCTCTTACATCCGCAATTTGCCTAAGCACGTCGTTTGGCTCAAATTTTGGAATTATCAATTGGGCTCCCCCGCTTTCAATGCTTGATATTACTGAATTAGAACCCGCTGCATGAAATAATGGAGCCATTACCACAAATATATCTGTTGACTCAGGCTGAGAAATTGAGCTCCAGTGCCTGCTATTCGCCATTAAATTGCGATGACTAAGCATAACCCCCTTAGATTTTCCCGTAGTACCTCCAGTATAAAATAATCCCGCCAGTGAGTTTTCTGAAATGTTAGTACAAAATTCTGTCTGCTCCGCTGAATTTATGAGCCTCTCGTAAGCCTCAGGAATATGAATAATTATGTCAACAATATCTGCAAACTCATTTGGTTGCCTATCAGTAAAAAGAACTTTTGCACCTGAATCCCTAAGTACGTAAGTCAGTTCTGGAAGAGATTGCCGAGTATTTAAAGGAACAATAACGAGACCAGAGGCAGGAACTGTCATATACAGTTCAATATATTGATGGGAATTAGATGACAGGACAGCAATTCTGTCTCCAGGACGTAAACCTAATCCATTGATTGCATTTCCTAATAACAAACAACGATTATACAGATCTGCGTAATTTATACGATCTTGACCAGAAATAATTGCAACATTTTCAGGAAAGATTTTTGCAGCACGCCTAATAGGAGCTGCTAGTGTATTCATGGACATACTCTCAAAATGCTATGCAAATAGTTTATTGTAGCAGCTTTGTTCTATCTTCTCTAATATGTATGTCATACCTTTTGATCAACTTAGGCTAAAACGTGTATGTTCAATATACAGAAGTACTATATTTGCGTTACCGTTGTAATCATAGCTTTTACTTCGCTTTCTGTTAAAGCTGATTATGAAGTCGGACTGACCGCCTATAAAAATAAAAACTACAGTAAAGCATTTAAGGAATGGATGCCACTAGCCCAGTCGGGTAATACCGACGCTCAAGTTTCTATAGGAAAACTTTACTTTAGTGGAAGAGGAGTCCAGAAAAGTATTGGGCAAGCAATTATATGGTATGATTTAGCTGCTAAGAAAAATAATTCAACCGGGCAATTTCTTCTTGGAAAGATTTATTCAGAGGGTGTTGGCGTTCCGATAGATACAGACCAGGCACACAAGTTGTACCAAAGAGCGGCAAAACAAGGCCACTCAGAAGCACAATTCCATCTGGGCGTTATTCTTTTTAAAGGTGAAATAGTAGAAAGAAATTATGAAAAAGCTAGTCAAATGTATAAGAGCGCTGCAGAGCAAGGATTAATGGTTGCTCAGACAAATTTAGCTGGAATGTACGCTTTGGGACTTGGATTAGATAGAGATCTGGTACTTGCCTACAGTTGGTTTACTATGGCTATAAAACAGGGGTCAAAAAGAGCTCAAGAGAATCGAGATTTTATGGCTGACCGTATGACGGAGACGCAAATTAAACAAGCAACATTACTTGTAGAAAATTGGACCAACCAAAACTAAAAGTAATAATTTGTTAAAAAAATGGCATAAACACGGTTGTTAGTATGTGACTCTTTATATTACTTTCAATCTTAATGAACAGATACTCACCACCTGCATTAATAAAACAATATTTTTGGTAATAACGCTGTTAGTTCTAAGTTTTGCTAGAAATCACCGGGCTATTTATAAGCATTATCTTTTTCCTCTATTCAATATAGTTAGATTTAATAAACATACATCTCAGGAACATATCAGTGTCGAAACGAAAAACCTTTGCAATAATATCACATCCTGATGCTGGAAAAACTACTCTTACCGAACGTTTATTGCATGCGAGTGGAGCAATTCACCTAGCAGGACAAGTTAAAGGCCGTGGCAATCGGCGCCGAACTAGATCCGATTGGATGGCAATCGAAAGGGAAAGAGGGATTTCTATTTCGAGTACAGTAATGACTTTTGAGCATAACGAATTCACATTTAACCTTTTGGACACTCCGGGTCATGAAGATTTTAGTGAAGATACGTATCGCACTCTGACAGCGGTAGATTCAGCTATAATGGTGATAGACGCAGCTAAAGGAATTGAGAGTCAAACACGTAAGTTATTTGAAGTGTGTAGAATGCGGGAGATTCCTATCCTCACATTTATAAATAAAGTAGATAGGGAGGGGCGAAATCCTTTTGAACTACTGGATGAGATAGAAAATACATTGATGATTGAGCCTTGCCCGATTGTTTGGCCTGTCGGTATGGGTGGCCTATTTCAATGCTGTTACAATCTTATGAACAAAACTATTATATTTGATGATCAGGAGCCGCACCGCCCGGAAGATAATTTGGAAACAAAAGATGATATAAATAAAGGTGATTTATCTTCTTATGTAAGCAAAGATTTACTACCGGCATTACAGGAAGATATAGACTTAGCAATGTCTGCATACTCTGCATTCGATATAGAAAGTTATCATGAAGGGTATTTAACTCCTGTTTATTTTGGGAGTGCTTTAAAAAATATTACAGTTTCTTCTGTTCTTGACGCACTAAACGACTACGCTCCCCACCCTGGGTCGAAATCGGCCGAACCCAGAGATATAAACCCAGAAGAAAAAAGGGTAACTGGTTTTGTTTTTAAGATTCAGGCAAATATGGATAAAAAACATCGCGATCGAATAGCATTCTTTCGTATTTGTTCAGGGTGTTTCCAACGAGGAATGAAATTATGGCAGTCAAGAACTAAAAAATTTATTACAGTTAATAATCCAATATTCTTCTTTGCAGAAAGTAGAGCCTTAGCTGAAAGAGCATTTCCAGGTGATATTATCGGAATTCCTAATCATGGCACTCTGCGCGTGGGAGACACTCTTAGTGAAGGAGAGGAGTTGCATATAACAGGAATTCCTAATTTTGCTCCAGAAATTTTGCGCCGAGTCAAACTTAGTGACCCCATGCGGACAAAACAACTTCGTAACGCCTTAGAAGATCTGGCAGAAGAGGGTGTCACTCAGGTTTTAAGGCCCCGGGTCGGTGCAAACTGGATTGTTGGAGTGGTAGGACAACTGCAACTTGATGTGCTAACTGCACGAATAAAAAATGAATATGATTTAGGTGTTGAACTGGAAGCAGCACCATACGAAACAGCACGTTGGATCACAAGTGATGATGTTGCAATACTGCAAAAGTTTGAAAAATCTCAAGGAGCCAATCTTGCCGATGATCGAGATAATGCACCGGTGTTTCTAGCCCGAAATTACTGGGAACTAGATTACATTTCCAAAAAGTGGCCGAATCTAAGATTTAGCGAAACTCGCGAAAGGGGATAATAATTATTTCGACTACAGCACTACTGAAGTTTAGAGTAGTTACCTTGCCAAGTTTGAATTTTTATCGGTTTAATAAAAATTAACCAGCGCGGATCATTCATTGTTGGTTCAAGGTATACTGGACCATCTTTACCTAAGTAACGGGTTGCCATATCTCGAGCAATTTGCACCCATTTTCCACCAACATTTGGGCTTTCGATAATCTGAGCTGTACCTTGTACAAGTACTTTCTGAATGTCAGGAAGTGTATCAATACATATGTATGCTTTTGGATTAATAGAGAGAAAGATTGCCCAGTTAGATTTTTCACGCCCAACTAAATAAAATCCTTCATCTTGATATTGATACCAAACAGGTACCGTATGAGGCCAACCTTGATTATCAATACAACTTACTCGGCATATAGCATCACCACCGAGAAAAGATATAAGCTCTCCTTTAGTCATCGGACCTGGTACAACTGCATCGCCTATTGCTTTACCCATTTTAGATCTCCTATAAAAATTACTTTCACTAGGTATTTTCAACAAAGCACATAAGTATTTCAATAGTACTTTACATACCAACAAGCGGCTAATAAAAATCAAATTACAAAAACACACTAATCATTTTTACTTGTCTAAAACCCATGCCATAGAGGTCTCACTTATTTTAAAATATCCAAACTTGACCTTGACTTGGCATGAAAGCACAACGACCGTAGAATAATCACTTCACGAATTCATAACCTCTAACACTTAACAAACAAATGGGAGTGAAAAATGAAAGTAGATATCAATTGTGACATGGGCGAAGCTTACGGTATCTACACCTGTGGCGATGACTCAGCGATTATGCCCTATGTTAGCCAGGCAAACATCGCATGTGGATTTCATGCGTCAGATCCGTCGGTTATGCATAGTACCGTTCGTTTAGCAAAAGCACACAACGTTGCGATAGGTGCTCACCCCTCTTACCCAGATCGGCAGGGTTTTGGTCGGCGTGAAATGAGAATGGAACCAGAAGAATTACTGGACTGCCTAATATATCAAGTTGGAGCTCTAAAAGGATTCCTGGAAACAGAAGGCATTGAACTAAACCATATAAAACCACATGGGGCTTTGAACGGCGTCGCTTGGACAGACAGCAAATCCTGTGAGGCCATAGGTCAATGTGCAAAAATTTTTGACGTACCGGTTATGGCTATGTCGGGTACCGGTCATGAAAAAACATACGAACAAATGGATGTGCCTATGATTTTCGAAACATATGCAGACCTCGATTATAATGATTTAGGACAAGTCGTAATAACTCGAGAACACAGCCCTGTTGACGCAAAATGGGCTCTAGCACAAGCATCTAGATCTGCAAATAATGGTGTAATTGAGGCCATGTCCGGAAAATTAGTTGAAGTAAAATGCCAATCAATTTGCGTTCACTCAGATACGCCAGGTGCAGTTGAAATTGCAAAAAGAATATACACCGAAGTAGCTCAAAATTAGTCTGGCTGAAAAGAAGTATTAGACATGCAAAAGGTGTTAATAGCAAACCGAGGAGAAATTGCCTGCAGGATTATTCGTAGCTGCAAAACCCTTGGTATAGAAACTGTTGCAGTACACTCTGAAGCAGATATTAAATCTAAACACGTTTTTGAGGCAGATGAAGCCTATCCAATAGGACCATCTGCAGCAAAGGAAAGCTATCTGGTAATTGACAAAATTTTATCTGCTGCGAAAGCCACCAATTCAGATGCTG
>CAYRUX010000026.1:0-8610 GCA_964427515.1 uncultured Rhizobiaceae bacterium | reverse complement strand
GGAGGGTCAATACGCATCCCCTCATCTTTATGCGGGCTAGTTGGAATTAAGGCAAATTTTGGAAGGGTTCCCGTTTATCCTGCCAGTCCCTTTGGTACGCTGTCCCATGTAGGCCCAATGACTCGGAGCGTTCAGGACACGGCTTTGATGCTTACAGTTATGGCTGAACCTGACTCAAGAGATGCATTTGCTTTGCCGTATGAGGGCAGAAATTACACCGATGTAATTGAAGGCGGTATTGAAGAATTGCGATTTGCCTTTAGTCCAAATCTTGGATATGCAAAAGTAGATCAGGATGTTGCTGCAATAGTAGAAAATGCAGTCAAATCATTCGCTGATAAAGGAATTAATGTAATAGAGGTTAACCCTTGTTTTAAAAACCCTATAGATGTTTTTCGATCACATTGGTATGCGGGTGCTGCTTATATTTTAAGGGGTATGTCACACCAACAGAGAGCCTTAGTCGATCCGGGCCTGCAGCAAGTAGCAGAACTTGGCAACAGAATAACAATGAATGATTATATAAATAATGGCCTTATTCGCAGCCAACTTTGTGTAACTATGCGGAAATTTCACGAAGAATTCGACATTCTGCTGACCCCTACAATGTCAATGCCAGCTTTTTCATTAGGAAAAGATTCTCCAATAGGTTCAAATGGAGAAAATTGGGATAACTGTTGTCCGTTTACCTACCCCTTTAACCTGACAGGGCAGCCTGCTGCCACAGTACCTTGTGGTTTGACAAGTGATGGTTTGCCGGTTGGACTTCAAATCGTCGGTCGGCAGTTTGACGAGGTTAGTGTACTAAGAACGGCTCGAGCATTTGAAAAATTTCATCCCGAACACTTTAGAGTACCGTCTTTTACTGTCTAATAATATGATCAGCTAAGTTGGATATAATTGTATGAGTGCTATTAATTAATTTTGACTCTAGGTAAATCGTCGAGAGTTGGACTTGACTGATAAATCAAAACTGCTCCATAAGTGTTTGTCTGGTTCGTTTATGATTCGGTGTTGTGAAAAAAATATTAGTTAAATTAACTGCTTGGCGTTTTTACGTACCATTTCGTGTAGGTTTAATAGTATGTGTTTTGGGTTTATCGTTACTAGTTTGTATAACAATAGATCTACGACAAGCTGAAGCGCGTTATGCGTCAATTGTGATTGATGCTGATACGGGTGAGGTTTTACGTTCTCGAAATGCTGACACACGAAACTATCCTGCGTCTCTGACCAAATTGATGACTCTTTATATATTATTTGAGGAGCTAGACAAAGGTCGCCTAAGCACATCAACAAAAATGAAGATTTCGAAACGTGCGGCAGGGCAGCCAGCATCCAAACTAGGACTTCGTTCCGGGCAATTTATTTTGATAGGTGACGCCATCAGAGCATTGACCATAAAGTCAGCTAACGATGCTGCTACTGTGGTGGCAGAGTTTATTAGTGGAACTGAATGGGAGTTTGCAATAGAAATGACAAAGCAAGCTCAAAAATTAGGCATGCGTCGTACCAAATTTCGTAATGCGTCAGGATTGCCCAATCGGAAGCAATTAAGCACAGCTCGGGATATGGGGATCCTTGCCCTATCAATACTTAGAGATTTTCCACATCACTATCATTATTTTTCTTCGGAAAGTTTTAAATATCAGGGAAGGCTTTATAGAACTCATAACAATTTACTAAAAAAATATAGAGGTATGGATGGATTGAAAACAGGTTATATTCGAGCCTCTGGCTTTAATCTTGTTGCATCAGGTGTTCGAAACGGCCGGCGAGTAGTTGCGGTTGTATTTGGCGGACGTACTGCCAAGTCCCGGGACAGGCACATGACTAAATTGCTTGATCTTGGTTTTGAGCGCATAGCATTCAAGGATGCGCGTCGCGTTAATAGACAAACTGTAGCCAAAAATGGTTCTAAAATACCAATTCCGATGCTTAGACCAAACATTCAAAGAAAAACTGCATTAAAAATACCTTTACCGATTCGTCGGCCTGGAATCGAAAAGTGGGCAATACAAGTAGGAGCATATCAATCTGTTGTTGCGGCAGAAAATGCCTTGCAAGTTGCGGGTAGAAAGCTTCCTGGCCTCTTAGATAATGCCGTAGCTGAATTAACACCTGTTAAAATGAGCCAGGGGCACCTATTATACAGGGCTAGTTTTTTTGGCCTTAATAAAGCGGACGCAATCATGGCCTGCCGAAGTCTTAGTCCCGCAAGCTTACCCTGTGCAGTTTTGCGAAACCCATACCACCGCTTGGCATCATCCATACGATTGTGAAGCGCAATTTAAAGATTTCTCCCATTAGATATTAATATTAAAGGGTTTTTGGATGCTGTATTTCAAGAATGTACAAAATTGCATTTTTTAGCGAAGAAGAAACGGCTGATAAATAACCATTACTCGTAAAACTTAACCTATTTTTTGTTGACATAAGACAGAGCAATATTTTCAATTCGGACTCTGTGAAAAAGTAACCCAATATTTAATATCGAAAAAATTATCGCAATTTGCCATGCGCCGAATGCAATCGGTAAAAGGGCAATTTCTGCACCCACTAGTATGTAGTTAGGATGCTTACAGAAACGGTATGGCCCTCTTTTGACTAAAGGAGTGTTCTTTAACACAATTATCCTGGTAGTCCAGCGGTGCCCAAGGCTGACCATAATCCATACTCTAACGCATTGTAACCCCAAGTATGCATATAGACATGGCCAAATAATGAAATCTTTTTCAAATACTCCCACCCAGATCGCTAAACTAAGCAACCAAGTAGAGTGCAGGAGCGGAAATAGAAAATAGTGACGGTTCCCAAATTCTTGTGCGCCTTTAGCAATTAGGTTGAGCGTATTATTCCGAGCAAATACTACCTCACCCAGTCTTTGCGCCGTGACCATTCCAATTATTATCCAAGCTATGGTCACGTTTCCTCTAGTATAAGAAAACCTGCAGTAAAGCCGGGACCCAGACTGGACATCAACCTACGTTTTTGCTTACGATTACTTGCTTTGGCATTCAACATTGATTTTTCCAAAACGAACAAAATTGTTGCGGCAGACATGTTGCCATATTGTCGTAGGGTTTCTCTACTTGCTTTTAAATCTCCAGAATTTAGTTTAAACACCTCTTCGAGTGCATCTAAAACTTTGGCTCCTCCAGGATGACAAACAAACTCATCGATTTGTTGAAGGGTCAAATTATTTTGATTCAAGAATCTATCGATTACTTCTCCCATTTGGGATCGAATTAAGTTTGGTATATTGCGGGAGAAAAGAACTCCAAAGCCATCATTTTCAATTTGCCAACCCATAATGTCTAAAGTGGAAGGCCAAGTATATTCACCCCATGCTGATAGCTCCGGGCCTTTAGGATTGGTACTCAATAGGGTGGCAGCAGAGCCGTCACCAAAAAGTGCAGTAGCGATAACATTACTTTTGCTTCGGTCATTAAAACGAAAAGTTAAACCACAAAGTTCTACGACAGCAAATACCACCTTTGCCCCAGGCATTGAACGTGCGATGGATCCTGCCCTAGTTAGGCCAATAACCCCGCCTGCACACCCTAATCCAAATATCGGAAGGCGTTGGATATCTCTACGCATTGATAATCGCTCGACCAGTAATGCATCGAGGCTGGGTGCAGCGATTCCCGAGGTTGTTGCAACTACCAAAGCATCAATTTCCTCGATATCTTCATTCGCAAGTTTTAAGCACTTAATTATGGCCTGCTCCAGAAGCATTACAGCATTTTCAACAAATAGAGCATTGCGTTCCGCAAAACTGTGATCCTCTAAATACCATTCAATGGGAACGCATGAGTAGCGACATCCAATTGCCGCGTTTTTAAAAACTGGTATCAATCGCTCAAAGTTTGAAAATGAATTTTCGAAAAGCTTTGTTGCCCCACGTACTACATCATCCTGTTTTAGGATATGATCTGGTACAGCTGTGGCAAGAGCGTTGAGATAAACAGACTGGTTTTGTAGTGACAACTTGCCCCCTATAGTGTTCTCTTGTTTCATTAATACTTCATTAAGGTATCTACAGTATTAATAACTCATACTTAAGAATAATTTACAAACTGACGTTTACGGCAGAATTACAAAATAGTATTTTTTATGTAATATTAAGGGAAGGGAGCTGCAATAGGGGTGTTTAGATTTTCAGTGATTCGAATAACACTAGCATAAAGTCACATGGCGGAAGATCATAATGATAGCAAAAACATATCATCTAAATTCTCACCGAAGGAAATAAAATCGGTGAGTAAAAGAGGATTGTTCGCACGTCTTAGAACTTATTTCCTTACAGGTGTTGTTGTTTCCGCTCCTGTCGGGATTACCATCTGGCTCATTTGGCTTTTTGTGGCCTATGTAGACAAAACAGTAGTCCCGTTAATTCCAGAATCCTATAATCCTTCTGATGTCTTAGGGGTAAGTGTCCCAGGAATTGGTGTGGTTATTGTTATACTAGTAGTTACCATTATAGGATTTCTGGTTACCAATTTCTTGGGACGTTTTATGGTTCGCATGGGGGAGAGGTTGGTCTCTAGGGTGCCTGTGGTACGGACAATTTATGGGGTCTTAAAACAGGTATTTGATGCAGTTTTAGCGCAATCAGAGGGTGCTTTTAGAGAAGTGGTGCTTATCGAATACCCTAGAAAAGAAATTTGGGTAATTGGTTTTATCACTAGCAATACGAAAGGAGAAGTTGAGAGAGTTACTCCTCAAGAAATGGTTAATGTTTTCTTGCCCACGACCCCGAACCCGACTTCTGGTTATCTCTTGTTTGTTCCACGCAAAGATTGCATTAAGTTAGACATGACGGTTGAGGATGGCCTCAAATTGGTAATTTCTGGAGGTATAGTATCGCCACCAGATAAGTTTAAAGGGGAAGAAGCTTCAACAATAGAGGGTGAGTAGTAGGATTTTATTTAGGTAGAATTTAAATAGCCTGCCACAGTATCCCTTCTAAACAGGTACAATAATATTCTCAAAGCCTGACCGCGTTTTGATTCTAGTTTCGGATCTTGTTTTAGAGTAAGACGGGCGTCTTTTCGAGCTAACTCCAATAAGGCTTTATAGGAGGTTATATTTGCTAGCCTTAGCTCAGGCAAACCACTTTGCCTTACGCCTAATATTTCTCCTTCGCCACGTAGCTTAAGATCCTCTTCTGCGATCCGAAAACCGTCACTAGTATTTCGCATTATATTGAGTCTTGCATGAGCCATTTCAGTCAGAGGTGAATTATAAAGAAGTACACAAGTGCTTCGTCTATGAGAGCGACCTATTCTCCCTCTTAATTGATGTAATTGCGCTAGGCCAAATCTCTCAGCGTGTTCAATTATCATAATTGTTGCATCCGGCACGTCGATTCCGACTTCAATAACCGTAGTAGCCACCAAAATATCTATTTTGCCATTTGTAAATGCTGTCATATTTTGATCGCGATCGGTCTCAGTCATATTGCCATGGATAAGACCAACACGATTTCCAAAAATTTTTCTTAGCTCAGCAAACCTGAGGTTTACTGCTGCCACATCAAGCGCAGTTGATTCGTTAATTAATGGGCATACCCAAAAAATACGCTCTGACTTTTCTATACTCCTACAGGTTCCGTTAATAACTTCTTCTAATCTAGATATCGGCATAACTCTTGTATCAATGGTTGTTCTATTGCGTGGCTTTTGAATTAGGCGTGAACTATCTAAATCACCGTAGGCAGTTAGCAGTAGCGTCCGGGGTATTGGCGTTGCCGTCATGACTAACATGTGAACGCTTTCACCTTTTGTAGCCATTGCTATACGTTGATGAACGCCAAAACGATGTTGTTCATCAATTATTGCAACAGCAAGGTCAGAAAATTTAACACCACTCTGAAACAATGCATGCGTTCCAATTACTATGTCTATTTCGCCATTAGCTAACTTCTTTAGTGTATTGTTGCGAATAGACTTTTTGGTTCGACCAGTTAGTAATTCAATTTTAATATTGCTCCTGTTAAGCATCCTTTCAATAGTCTTTTTGTGTTGACGTGCCAATATTTCTGTCGGTGCTACTAAAGCGGCTTGTGCTCCTGCTTCCACTGCAATCAACATTGTGAATAATGCAACAATTGTTTTTCCGCTGCCTACGTCACCTTGAAGTAAGCGAAGCATTCTGTGTGGAAGAGCAAGATCGTTTGTGATTTCCTGGATTGCTTTATTTTGATCAGCGGTTAGTGTAAAGGGTAAATTTTTTCGTATTTCAGCAGTTAGTTGACCAGTTCCATTGAGTTTTCTCGCTGCAGTCTTATGCATTGATGACCTAACAAGGGCTATTGCTAATTGGTTTGCTAATAGTTCATCGTAGGCAACCCGGTTTCTTGCGGGTGTATTCCCTTTTAAGCTCTCTTCTGAAGGTTGGCGATGTATTGATAGAAGTGCAGTTTTCCATGGTGGCCACGAATATTTTTCAAGAAATTCTTCTCGACACCATTCTGGGATATCAGGCATTAGTTCTAGTACGGTATTAATAGCTTTCGAAAGAGGTTTTAAATTAAGCCCCTCTGTTAACGGGTAGACTGGTTCTACACATTTAATCTTATCCCTATCAGACTCAAAGACAATATGATCAGGGTGAATAATTTGAAAAGTATTGTCATATTGTTCTAATTTTCCACTTATTACGATGGTTCTTCCGATAGGTAAGATATTTTTCAGGTAATCAACACGAGAATTAAAAAAAACTAATGTGAACTTGCTGCTTGCATCTGAGCAAATAACTTTGTATGGGAGCCGACGTACTGCCGGTTTCTGGTGAGATTCAACCGTGCCTTTGAGTATTACAATCTTATGGAGTGGGGCGTCTATAATACGAGAATAATATTTACGTTCTATAAAACTGCTTGGTAAATGCCACAAAAGGTCGACAATAAACGGACCAGCACAATGTTCAATTGCTTTAGCACTTTTAGACCCTACTCCTGACAAACTTTCAACTGGAGCAAAAAGTGGATTTAAAATATTTGGCCTCATAAGGCTTCGTGATACTCCTTAATGTGTTGTTATGGCTGACAATCAACTCAGTCTCAATTATTGTATATGTTAATAGGTCTTGGGGCATTTATGAACCATAGTTTAGATACACGAAGAAAGCGCCTGCGCTATCTTACCTGTCATACTGGAACTAGAGAAACCGATATTCTTTTGGGAGGCTTTGTAAAAATCTCCGGAAATAACCTTAACCGAGAACAGATTGAAGTTCTTGAAGAGCTTTTGGGCTTAACCAATGATCTGGACTTACTAGAATGGATTACAGAGCGAAGTCCCGTACCAAAACGTTTCCGAAGTGGTACATTGGATCAAATAATCACCTATGTACGAGAGAGAAGTAATTCTTGACTATTGAAAGCTCTAGTTTTGATGGGCTGTCGATTGGCACCCCGGGCACTGCAACGATAGCTGGAGTGCCGGAAGGTTATGATTCTTTAGTAATGGGTCTTTTAATAGAGATGTCAGTGGATTCTCCGGTGATATATGTCCTTTCTGACGATTCTCGGCTTGCAAAAGCAAAGACTTGTTTAAGTTTTTTTAATCAAAATATTAAAATCATAGAAATACCAGCTTGGGATTGCCTCCCATATGACCGTGTCTCACCCCGCCACGATCTTGCGAGTAAGCGTATGTCATCGCTGATTTCGATTTCGGGTGAGTTAAGTGATAATGTGGTTATATTAATAACTGTTAATGCTTTACTCCAGCGTGTTCCAAGCCGGGAAATTTTATCCACAAAAAGTTTTAGCTTAAAGACAGGTTCTGATCTGGATACACAGAAACTATTTTCATATTTAGAATGTAATGGTTTTGACCGTGTTGGAACAGTAATGCAAATTGGAGAATATGCAGTACGTGGTGGAATTATAGATATATTTGCACCGGGTAGACTTGAACCGGTCAGGTTGGATTTGTTTAGTGAGACAATAGAGTCAATAAGGCAATTTGATCCCATTACACAGCGTAGTAACGGGAAAATTGAAAATATACAGCTTGTGCCTGTTAGCGAAGTAACACTGGACAGCGATACAATAAAGAGCTTCTGTTCTGGGTATAGAACTGAATTTGGCGCCGTAACTAGAACTGATGCTCTATTCGAATCGGTTAAATCTGGCCGGCGTTATCCTGGAATGGAGCACTGGTTACCACTATTTTATGGTAGTCTGGAAACGATATTTGATTATCTCCCAAGAGCGCCGATTATATTTGATGAACTTTCTGAAGAGTCTTTTAATAATCGACTAGAATCAATCGATGACTATTACACTGCACGTTGTGAAAAACAAACAGGTGCGTTTTCTGAAGATAAATACAATCCGTTATCGCCAGAGAAACTTTATATTATTCGAAACGAGCTTGATCATGTGTTGGCAAGTCGATGTGTTGCATATTTTTCTCCCTTTGCGATGGAAGCCACGTCCGATCGTCAGGTCTTTAATCTTGGCGGTCGACTGGGTCGCATTTTTGCAGTCGAGCGTGATAAAGTTGCGGAAAACTTATTCAATGCTGTTAAGACTTACATTTTACAAGAATTAAAGAAAAAACAGGCCGTTGTAATAGCTTGTTGGAGTCTGGG
>CAYRUX010000025.1:0-6961 GCA_964427515.1 uncultured Rhizobiaceae bacterium | reverse complement strand
CATCCCATTTTGAAGCATTATGCAAAATACGGGCAAAACTTTTGTCGTGGAGCCCTGCAACAATTGTTGGGTATAATTCCCTTTCATTTGATGAGGAGTTTCTTAGACAGGGATTTTTTCAATCCCTCCTTCCCACCTATCTTACGAATACAAATGGAAACCAGCGCTCAGATATCATGCGCATTTTGCACGCCGTAAAAATATACAAACCAAACGTTGTTTCTGTGCCTATGGGTCCGAACGGTAAGGAAACATTTAGACTGGAGTTTTTAGCCCCTGCCAATGGTTATAACCATGAGAACGCTCACGAAGCGATGGCCGATGTGGAAGCAACTATCTTCATGGCACAGTTGGCAATGGATCAGGCTCCTGATATCTGGAATACAATGGATAGAGCGGCTAGAAAGAATGAGGTCTTATCTCAGATAATAGGATTACAATCCTTTGCACTTTCCGAGCGATATTTTAATACTATGCATAATTGGCTGGTGACGTTCTGCGGCATACATTCCAAAAATAAAAATAAGATAGCTGTCTTTGATCTTAATTTTGATCCAGTTGATTATCTTTCGTTAACTGCCGAACAACTGGTGGAAGTTCTCAACAATAAATCCTCGAAACCCATTCGCACCCTCCAAATTAACAAGCTTCCAATTATAATGCTGGCTGACTGTGCCCCTGAAGGAACAAAGGCACTCAATATACCCGAAGAGGAAAGAGAATCGCGTATAAATAAAATCGCAAATAATGAGAACTTTTCCCGGCGCGTAGGCGAAGCACTTGCTCTAAGAGATTCTGGTTACGAAACTTCACCTTATTTAGAGAAAAGAATCTACGATGGGTTCCCTTCACGGTCAGACGAAGCATTAATATCTGAGTTTGAGGAATCTAACTGGGAGCATCGGGCGATTATTGCTAGCAATATAACCGATAACCGGTTAGCTGAATTTGCCTGTCGCCTAATTTACTTTGAACGACCTGACCTGCTACCAACTGACAAGTTGGACAGCTTAAACAAGTGGATACAATCCCGTATTCTTACTGAGAATATCGATGTTCCGTGGATGAGTGCCAAAAAAGCCTTTTTAGAAATTGAAAACAAATTTGAAGAAGCATCTGCAATTAACAAATCGCGACTAAGCGAAATCAGAGACTTTACAACAGAACGGGTTCAAAAAATTTCTAACCTCGACAAGTATTAAAAATTAAGGTTGGACTCTCTAGGTCAACCATCCAAAACTAGTTTTTATAAATTACGTCTCTTATCATTTGATTGCTGAAGATTTTTGATTCCTCTTTTCCAGAAATTCCTACTGCTACCATAGCCCTAGCTAAATCGATGTCTGTAACACCAATACTCGGGTTGCGAGCAAACAGTGCTGCCATTATTGGCAGCAATATGAATCTATACATTATGCCCGGTGGCTTGCGTTTGCCCGTCGGATGAATATAACCAGGGCGGAAGATATATTTACGAGGAAAATCAGTCTCCTGTAGCAATGTTTCCGCCTGACCCTTAACGCGCGCGAAAGGCATGCCCCTGCCTTCGGGTTTTGCTCCTTGGGCTCCAAACAATACAAAAATCGTGTTTGGACTACTCGAGGCCAGCGCGTCTGTTAACGCTTCTTGGTAACCGCAAGTAATCTTAACATACGCCTTCTTGGAAACCTGGCTTTGATAGACACCCAAACAATGAAAACACACATCAATATCTTGGAGATCTTTTGCAAGTGCTGACAGGTCAAGAAAGTCTTCATGCACAATTTCCGATACTTTAGTATCGTTAAGACCAACCTCCCGCCGTCCAATAGATACAACTTGACTAACCTCAGTACTTGCAACCAGTTGGTCAAGAACATGGCGGCCAACCATTCCGGTGGAACCTGTGAGTAAAACTTTCAAAGGCACAGAATCTCTTTTAACTTTTTTTTATACCGCAATATTTACACTACTATTTCATTTTTATCCGCTTGTCTTCCAGGGCCCAAAATCTTTCCCAGAAGCGACAAATTCGTACCCAATGAAAGTTTCTTCTCCTAAAATCCAGCCATCATGCCCCGGTGCAAAGTAGTATGCGTCGCCAGCCGACACCTCGAGTTCGCTCCCATCGTCGTGAACACATTTCATGGTGCCTTGAACGACCACCCCAACATGGCCAGCCTGGCAACTTTCACCACCTACAACAGGTTTAATACACTCAGACCATTTCCATCCGGGCTGAAGAACAACTTTTGTAGCGGCTATATCGCCAAGGTTTACTACAGATGCATGCGTTTTTTCTGGTGCTTTTACCTCATCCGCATTGTCAAAAGACTTCTTAAATAGCGTGCTCATGCTAGTCTCCATATAAATGTCTGGTTTAATAGTTATTTGACCTTAATTAAGACATGCATAAAAATACATGTCTACTATCTTCATATGGTAACGTACAATAATTCTATGAACTTTCCTGATTTTCTGTCACCGAACACCAAATCTAATTAATTTGAAAATTATCGTGACCTAGGAATCTCAATAAAACAGCCGGTGGCATATGAATTACAGGTAGCTAACAAAAATCCTGGGCCTCGACTCCCACAGTACTATTTAGTTATCCTAAAATTATGATAAAATTGATAGTCTCACTCTATTACGCAATGGTGTCTGTAATGCATAATTTTACAGACGGTGAGCTGTATAAGGTCATCTTTCAGATGCAACCAGCAGACTTCAATTTCTTCCATATTAAGCTCGGAAGTTTGAAGTAAAATGATCAGACCCTATGTTCAAAGTGATTTCTCGGTGATGCTAACTCTTATTAATGCCGCGGCCGAAGCATACCGTGGAGTTATACCCTGCGATTGTTGGACTGAACCATATATGCCCGCAAAGGAACTAGAGCATGAAATCTCAGAGGGAGTAGAATTTTGGGGCTTCGAGAATGCTCGCACCCTCATAGGCGTAATGGGTATGCAAGAAGTAAAGGATGTAACGCTAATTCGTCATGCTTATGTTAGTCCTTCAGCGCAGCGACAAGGAATCGGAGAGACATTATTAGCAAATTGCCGAAAATTAACTGAACGTCCCCTCCTGATCGGTACGTGGGCAGATGCCGAATGGGCCATCCAATTTTATCAAAAGCACGGCTTCCAGATTATTCCACCACATGAGAAGGCTCCCCTCCTGAGTAACTATTGGACGATTCCGCAACGCCAAATCGAAACATCAGTGGTGTTAGGGGATCCTCGCTGGTTTGAGAGAAAACATATATCATAAGGTATGGAAACCCTCTCTATAGACAAATTTCAACCAATTTTTTGTGAGCTTCTAATATTAGGGGCATTATTCTGACATAATTGACCACATTTGATTCGCCACAATATATGTGAATTTTTATGAAAACCGTTTCACTGTTCGTTGACGTTCAAAATATTTATTATACTACAAAACAACAATATGGACGCCACTTTGATTATAATAAATTTTGGGCAGAAGCTACCCAAGACAGGTGCATTGTCGCGGCAATAGCATATGCCACCTTTCGCGGAGAAAAAAAACAGACAGAGTTTCAAAATATTCTTAGAGCCATAGGTTTTGAAGTAAAATTGAAACCTTTTATCACCAGAGCTGATGGGTCTACTAAGGGCGACTGGGATGTTGGAATAACTATTGATGTTATGGAGTATGCACAACAATCGGACATTGTTGTTTTGGCATCCGGTGACGGCGATTTTGATTTATTAATTAAAAAAATAAAATCTGCATACGATACGGAGAGTGAGATTTATGGTGTGCGGGATTTAACCGCAAATTCCCTAATAAAAGAAGCAACAAGATTTAACGCAATTGGAAAAGAATTGCTGTTAAAATAGTCCTCAAATTTAACCAAGTTCTCGTATCTGGTCAAAACTACCCTTAAACTCATCAGCACTGTTTAAAAGAAACCCTACTACGCACCTACTAGAGAAGCTGAATTGTATCGCTCAAGCTAAATTAGGCGATGGGGGGTACTCCAATCGCATTGCCTTTGTGCTGTTCGTTAGATGCATAGGTATCAAGTAGCTCTACAACCTCGTGAATCATACCATTAACCGTCTTGGCAAAAATTACATACTCGACAGCGTAGGGATTCCCCCGCTGGCTTGTCGCTCGAAAGATAAACCGTACCACGCTCGAGTCTTCACTGCCGATTTCATCAAGAATCTCAACCGTTACAGAACCAGGCTCGTAGAATTTATTAAAAACTGCTTGGTTAAATGCACACACGGCTTCCTTGCCCTTGTGGGGGCCACATATATTTGGAGCTAGGGAATGATTTAGACGCCACTTCACATTGTTCGCATACATTTCTTCGAGTGCTGCACAGTCACCAAATGCTTCAACTAGCCGGCGGGCAGGTGTGTTACGCATGGTCTAACTCCAAGTTTAAAAAAGTAATATGTCAAGATCTATGTCGATTCCAAGTATATATAAATCTTAATACAACGTCTTCCCACTTTGGTCTAGGAGAGCAGAAATAGAGTGTTAACTGTATATAGAGTTTCTTAACAGGTTGCCTATTTAATGTAATTTTTACCAAATTCCTAATTATAGCTAATTAATTGTTCCAATTGGTCAGTGAGACTACAATTGTGCCCATGAATTTAATAACCAACAACTGTGGGCTGGAATAGAAAAGTGAAGCTTAAAAATAAGGTTGCGATTGTAACTGGAGGATCCAGAGGTATAGGCGCTTGTATTTCTCGTCGTTTTGGTTTGGAAGGAGCCCGAGTTGCAGTAGCTTCGCACTCTAGACTGGACAAAGCCACAGAAATTGCGAACGAGATCACTTTAGTTGGCGGTATTGCTAAACCTTTCCAAGCAGATATTTCCAAGGCTGTTAACTGCACGTCGTTGGTCAAAGAGGTTAAAGCTCAATTTGGATCAGTCGATATCCTTGTAAACAACGCCGGAATTTATATTCCTCTATCGATTGAGGATACAACTGAGGGTGACTGGGATCAGCAGTTTGATACTAATCTTAAAGGCTGTTTCTTTATGACTAAAGCGGTTCTTCCTATAATGAAGAATAATAAGTCGGGTAAAATAATTAACATAGCATCCAGTTTTGGTCTCGTAGGCGCAGCAAAAGCAAGTGCCTATTGTGCGTCGAAAGGTGGGCTAATAAATCTAACGCGAGCATTGTGTTTAGAACTAGCTCCTTATGGTATTAACGTAAACGCTCTAGCGCCTGGTGGCGCAAAAACTGATATGAATAAGGGGCAACGGGAAATACCTGGTTTTGTCGAAAAGGCTGACGAAGCAACACCCTCAGGTAACTATTTTATGGATGCAGATGATTTGTCTGGAGCTGCCGTATTTTTAGCTTCCTCCGACTCCAATTCCGTACATGGTGCACATATTGCTGTTGATGGCGGTTGGACAGCAGCCTGAACGCCCATCGGTTATAGTCCAGGCAGAACAGTGCTAGCATGAAAATAGGTCTTTATAGCAATAGTCGATCGTAGACCTGACTGCTCAAAGCATCATAGTGTTGTAATTGAACTGATTTTTAAATTATCATATCTACATACTGACAAGACCCCATTGGACACAACAGATGACAGAGGAGCGCCAGATGAAGTACATGATGTCATGGACAATTAGACCCGCCTTTTACAAAGCTGCAGTGGCACGATTTCTAAGCACTGGTGCTCCGCTTCCGGAAGGAATGAAACTGATTGGGCGTTGGCATGCAGCAGGCTCCACCTATGGTTGGCTCTTGGTCGAAGGATCTATTGAGGATGCTTACGAACATGCATCTGAATGGGGAGACCTGTTAGAAATGCAAGTTACACCGGTTGTAGAAGATGCTGAAGCTGGGGCTATCGCAGCGAAATTGCACGGCTAATTCCACGTTTTCAGCTAAATAATATAAGGTTAGCGTCCCGGATTATAAAAAAGTAGCCTTAAAGAAACTAATACCTCTTGATCTAAGCGTTTGATTACTTCTGCGCAAATATCACCGGTCCAGAAACTGGGTCTGTTATTCCCAACTCTGGTGATATTTCGTCGAGCAGATCTCGACCCGAATCAAGTAATGCAATCATGCTTGGTCTAGCCTTGACCATCGCAGCTTCACTCTCCCATAGGCCGTAAGACACATAGCTGCATTCACCGGTCTTGGCGAGGACCTGCAGGGTCAAACCTTCCCATGGCCGAGCTGACTTAAATAGGTCTTCAAATGCCTGCTGCTGGCCTTCCTTAACTAGAAAGCGGACGACGTTTGTATGCTTTTCCATAGCTATTATTTTTCTCCTCTGAAAATACTGAATTGATACATTGATCCAGTTGTACCTGTACGAAGCTAAACAACCACGTTTGACATATAGGTACAAGGGTCAGAAGCAGTCCATGTTTAACATAAAGGATATTGCCAACAACGCCTTTGCCGAGCGTCTAAAGAAGGCTAATGCAAGAAATTTCAGCCGGCAAAACCCGGACTATCCCGATATCATCACCTGGGTTGAGCGTATGTCATTGGAGCGCATCGCTGCTTCAGATGCGCTCTTGATCTAGAATAAACTCTGCCAGTCAAGATATTCTTTTCGGGAGGCATATCAGCGATGGTCTGGATTATTTACGCGTGACTCAACGCGGCAAACAATTTAATTCCAATCTTTAATCTCACATCTTTGCCGCCGAATATAACAAACCCCAACTCAGCCCCCCCCCCCAGCAACGCAGTTGAACTAGCCGTTTTCGGACAGCATGCCGCCATCGACTGGCATGATATGGCCGGTGACAAAGCTTGCCTCCTCAGACAGCAACCAGCGCACGGCGTAGTCGACCTCTTCGGGCCTGCCGATACGGCGCATGGGCACGCGACCAACCTGCGGGCTCGGATCACCGTTCCAGCCGCGCAACAAGAGCGGCGTCAGGATCGGACCCGGCGCCACGGCGTTAATGCGGATATTTCGAGACGCAACTTCGAGAGCGGCTG
>CAYRUX010000024.1:0-5431 GCA_964427515.1 uncultured Rhizobiaceae bacterium | reverse complement strand
ATTCATGGAGTGTAGTTAATTTGAGGTTCTACTCTAAGTAGTTAGAAATTTCTGCCACCACAGGTTTTCGATGTGGTGGCAGGCTTTCTATTCTTTAGTTTTTCAGGCCAGAAGGTTGGTATTCTCTTATGGCAATCACAGATTTTGATCGTGACACCGAGGCTTACCGAGGTGTGCGTAAAGTAGACTACGTGCCCAAGGGGTTTAATAATCAACCGGCGCGTTATTATCTTATGTGGTTGTTGTTGCCGGCTGTGTTGTTACTTGCGGCAATATCGATGTATCCTTTCTTCTGGCTTATTTATATGAGTTTACATGAGGTGCAACTCGCACCTGGTAAGTCTGACATCTGGGTAGGCGTAGATAATTTTACACGTCTTTTTACAGATAAAAATTTTGCGAGAGGCTGGTTATTATTATTTAAGTATAGTGCTCTCTGCCTATCAATCGAAATTTCTCTGGGCGTTTTTGTCGCGGTTATTCTCAATAACTCCAGGATAGAAAAACTCTTTATCACAATTTTTTTAATGCCAATGATGATGGCTCCAGTGATAGCAGGTTTCCTGTACATGTTTCTTTATAATGGTACATTTGGCTGGTATTTCTGGTTGCTGCGTAGTCTGGGGGTGGTAGATAAAGCGACCATCTTAGGTGACAAGTTTTGGGCGATGGCGGGTATAGTTGGAATAGACGTTTGGCAATGGACCCCCCTGATTGCCCTTATTACTCTTGCAGGCTTAAAGAGGGTGCCGCAGGATCAACTTGAAGCAAACATGGTTGATGGAGCAGGCCCCATAAGAAACTTCTTTAGCGTTGCACTGCCTAATCTTTACCCCTTCTTATTAATTGCAATTTTATTGCGGTTTATGGATAACTTCCGGTTTATTGATACTATATTGATTATGACGGGTGGCGGACCGGCTAATGCTACTAAAATTCTGCCCACATATTTGTTTGACGTATCTTTTAAATTTTTTGAACTCGGTCGAGGAGCAGCAATAGCTTTCACGCTCTTGTTACTGACAATATTACTTGGATTAGCATTAACAAAAATTTTTGAAGATCCAACGCGAAAAATAAAAACGACAGGGGTGGAATAGCTAATGGCTTCACGCGAAATCGTTCGTTATAAATCACCGCTGCGAACAGCGTTTTCGATTCTGGTAATTATATTCCTGATCTTCTTCTTTGTGTGGACTGTGTTACCTCTTGCAATCATGTTGATCTCGTCATTTAAGGATTTGCTGGACGCTTTTCAATTGCCGGAGCAGGGAGATTGGGGAGGTGTTGGGGTCATGTTTGATTTTGACCCAACGGGAAAGCATTATGTTGACCTCTTTACAGATAAGAATTTTGGCGAGTATATGCGAAATAGTTTGGTTGCATCACTTGGTTCCGCACTCATATCTGTTTTCTTGGGGTCTATGGCAGCCTACGCTTTATCTAGAGCAGAGTTTCGAGGCAAGCGGGATCTCTTATTTTGGATAATTTCCGTTCGTATGGCTCCAGTTGTTGCAGTTATGGTTCCGCTTTATGTAATTTTTAGATCTTCGGGTTTGGTAGGAACCTTGCCTGGATTAATTCTAGCGTACACTACGTTTAATTTACCGTTTGCTATTTGGATTTTAAAGGGTTTCTTTGATAATGTGCCTTATGCAATTGAGGAAGCTGCCCTGTGTGACGGTTGCAATCGATGGCAGGCTCTGAGGATGATCATGCCTTTGGTGGCACCTGGAGTTGGTGCATTCATTGTTTTATGTGTACTATTCGGATGGAACGATTTTCTTTTTGCATCAATTATTGGTTCTGGCGGAGCTAAAACATTGCCTGTTGCAACAGCGGAGCTTGTACAGCCAGTTAAAATTCAATGGGGCAGTATTATGGCGGCTGGTGTAATAACTACGGCTCCTATGATGTTTTTGGGTCTTTTAATTCGGCGTTACCTAGTGACAGGGTTAACAATGGGCGCTGTTAGGGAGTAACTTTATGTACGATCAACGGCTATTATTCAAACTGTTTAAAGATTGGGGATATTAAAATGGCGTCTGTAATCCTCAAAGACGTCTGGAAGTATTATGGCAAGACGATGGCTGTAAAGGACCTCAACCTCGAGGTGCATGATAATGAATTCTTGTGCCTTCTGGGGCCGTCAGGCTGCGGAAAGTCATCCACATTGCGCATGCTAGCGGGGTTGGAGTTTATTTCTTCTGGAGAAATATTTTTTGGAGACCTTAAGGTAAATGACATTCCTCCTATGGATAGAGATATAGCAATGGTTTTCGAGAACTATGCGCTTTATCCGCACAAAACTGTATTTGATAATATGGCAAACCCTCTTAAGTTACAGAGGATGAGTAAAGCTGATATTAAAGAGCGAGTAGAATGGGCTGCCAAACTATTGGAGATTGAAGAACTCTTGCAGCGGAAACCTGTAGAACTGAGTGGTGGTCAGAAACAACGTACCGCGATTGGCCGTGCCATAGTGCGTGAACCAAAAGTATTCTTGTTTGATGAGCCGATAGCTCATCTTGATGCCAAACTTCGCTCTCATATGAGGGGTGAATTGAAACACTTGCAACGGCGTCTCGAGACGACCACGATTTATGTAACTCACGATCAGCTTGAGGGCATGACTATGGCTGATAGAATTGCAGTTATGCATGAAGGAGTTTTACAACAGCTGGGTACCCCTGGAGAAATTTATAACCATCCAGTTAACGAGTTTGTGGCTGGTTTTGTAGGTGAGCCGCCCATGAATTTTTTAGATTGTGAAATTGATAGATCTGGCGACAAGGTTTCAGTGGTAAATCAAAATATTAAATTAACGTTAACAGATGAGCAGGTCCGTAAGCTGGATGAGAAGGATTCCCCAATCCAAGTTAGAGTTGGGATTCGGCCAGATGATCTTACGGTTGAGATTGGAGAGAACCAAGATATGGATTTTGCGGCAAAGATATTTGTGACCGAGCCGTTGGGAGGCGATATGTTGGTTGAAGCAGATATCGGACAGAGCCGGATGACTATCAAACGAAAAATTACTGAGATGGGGCAACCTGGAGATTCTTGTATGATTTCGGCAAATATTGAGAAGCTACACGCTTTCGATCCTGAATCTGGTATCGCCTTTTTTTAAATCAGTTATTTATGGTTTAATTTATTACAGGCACACTCTCGTTTTTGGAATAATTTGAGTTGTTGTTTATGCGTGCTTGACACCATGCTTTAAACTTTGTTTAAATAAGAAAAGAACAAACAAAGAACGAAATAAGCTCTAAAATAGTCTGAGATTCGAAAATAATTTTTTATGCTGTGTGTCTGTAAGTACTATGATTTCAAGCGATGACCCATATTCTATCTCACCAAATATTACCGAATTGCGCCGTCAAATTCGATCCTTAGAACGTGTGGTAAATACAGACGTTGGGAAGAAGTTTAGAGTTAGTAGGTCTAAAAGTGTATTGGCAACTGGTGTGCAAGAAATTGATAATACTTTGCCTTTTGGAGGTCTAAGACTAGGAGCCCTACATGAAATTTCAGGTTCTATTCAAGATGCTGCAGCTGTTGGTTTTTTAAGTGTGTTGCTTGCTCGCCTTAGTACGGGTTCACCAGGCTTCATATTATGGTGCCAACGTATTGGAAAAACGGGTGAAGCTGTAAATATTTATATTCCTGGTCTTGTATCATTTGGATTAGAACCTTCGCGTCTCGTTTTACTTGGTGCAAGCAAGAGTAAAGATATACTGTGGGCCATGCGGGAGGGGTTGTCTTGTCCCAGTCTATTGGCCGTGGTCGGTGAAATAGGAGAGGAATCGGTGAGAGGAACTGACGGCCGCCGTTTGCAGCTGGCTGCAGAGAAAAGTGGTATCATTTGTTTTCTTTTACGTACTACTGGAGCAAATGTAGAACAAAATTATTCGATCTCAAAATCAAGTGCGATACTTTCTTATTGGCGGATATGTTCATTACCTAGTGGGCCTGCTCACAATTCAAAAATCATAGAACGTAACCAATATCAATTTAATTTGGAGCAGTTTCGCTGGCTTGTAAAGTTATGTCAGTATCGTGGTGCTGTATCTTCAAAATGGAAGTTGGAATGGCATCATGAGACGCATAATTTCTCTGTGGTTTCCCCGTTTTGCGACTGATCGTATAAGTCAGAGGCACCCAGGCTGGCGTTCTGAACCACTCGTTACAGTTCGTCATGATGATGTTGTTAAAAAAAAACTGGGTCACGTCAATAGGTCTTTGGGTATGAATTTTATTCGTACAGAATTTTCAGTGCGAGTAGCAGAAGCAAACAAAGTTGCAGAATTTGGAAAGGGAATTACTTCAGGTCTGCTTTTAACAGACGCACGTGCTCGGTTTCCTAAACTACGGGTGGTCTCTATTGAGGATTATATAAATATAGCGGCGCTTACAGAATTAGCTAATTGGTGTGACCAATGGACACCACGGGTGTCTTTAGATGTTCAAAAGGATATGGTATTGGGCAAAATTAATTATGGACTCTGGTTAGATATTACTGGTTGTGCCCATTTATTTGGTAATGAAATTACTTTGATGAAAGATATCTTAAAACGATTGGAGAATCTTGGTTTTGAGGTTTGCGCAGCGTTGGCTGACACTCAAGGCGCAGCCTGGGCTGTCGCACACTATGGAGAAAAAGATGAAAAAGGGTCAAATTGTGGCAAGATAATTGAGTCTGGTGAGGTTCGGGCTGCTTTGAGCACATTGTCTATTCAAGCTCTTAGATTGTCACCAGAGGATATTAAGGGATTGAATAATCTAGGGTTTCAAGAAATCAAAGATCTTTACAATATTCCTCGCAATGCTTTGGCACAAAGATTTAATCAAAATATTGTTTGCAGTCTTGATAAGGCATTAGGACTTCAGAACGAATTATTTTTACCGCATCGGCCTACAAGAAAAAGTCGGGTTCAGAAGAATTTTGATAACCCTATCTCCAACCGGTCATCTATTATAACTGCAGTACGTTGGATGTTGGGTAAATTGCTCCATTTACTGGAATTACAAGAAAAGGGAGTACGAAACCTCGAGCTTAGTTTGTATCGTGTTGAAGGTAAAGTTGAGAGAATTGAAGTAATGGCATCATATCCGGTGCGTGATGCTTCTCATCTGATAAAACTACTTAGAAATGATCTAGACGAATTAAATATTAGTTTTGGTTTTGATAGTATGGTGCTTGCAACCATCTGGACTCAACATCTTGCGCCTATTCAGCTTTTTTTAAATTCGGAGATAGGGAGTATTGGTAGTGCAGATATTAGTTCTTCAACAGAAAGGGTTGCAAAGGAAGAATATGTTAAAAAGACTGGTATTGTTGAAGAAAAATTAGCTCCTTTAATTGAGCGTCTTCGTAACAAACTAGGTTATAAAACAGTATATTGTCCAAAAATATTTGCCAGCTATT
>CAYRUX010000023.1:0-2966 GCA_964427515.1 uncultured Rhizobiaceae bacterium | reverse complement strand
TCCAGAACCGGCCCCTCGACGAGTTCCTTGAGCGTATAGCGCTCCACATTGAGGCCCTCAATATTGCGATCGCCGACATTCCGGCCAAACAAGTGCGCCTCCACGTTTGCTATGGAAATTGGGACGGGCCACATATCGACGATGTCGAGCTCGAACCTCTCCTCCCTATCCTCTACGAGGCAAAGGTCGGCGCGCTAAGCCTCTCATGTGCCAATCCGCGGCATGCGCATGATCACAAATATCTCCGCAAGAACCCACCCCCGGACAGCATGGCGCTGATGCCAGGACTGATCGACGTGACGACAAACTATCTCGAACACCCTGAGTGGGTTGCTGATCGTATCTGCGAATTCGTCGATGTGATCGGTGACCGCGAGCGGGTGATTGCAAGCACCGACTGTGGTTTCGGCACATTTGCTACCTACACCTTCGTCGCTGAGGACGTCGTGTGGGCCAAACTCCAAATGCTGAGCAAGGGCGCCCGCATAGCTACCGAGCGGCTATGGGGCAAGAAGCCCGACTAGCGGTTAACTAACTTCTAACACATTTTTTTATCTAGTATAATTAATGGGTTGAAGAATACGGGAAATTGACTGGGAATGAGTTACATTTTACCCGTAAAGTGGTATTTGTCTGCGCTGCTTCGTCAATTGCTTCCTTGATGCGCTCGACCAGTGGCTTCATGCACTAATCTAGTAACTTCGAGCCTACAAACGAGTCGGCAAATGCACTCCGTCCAGTAGCCTCCAACTTTGAGATATCCTTGTTGACTTCATTTCGGTATCGTTCCACCCCTCGGTCGATCCCACCGATTTCCCATTCGATGTTGCGACGAATGGCTGCTTCACGTTCTGCGTAAGTCTTAGGTGAATACTTTGTCGTAAACTTGCCCGTTGTAAGTCCTTGATATATATAATTCATTTGTACAGTGGTTTCCTAACCTGTTGGAAACCATTGATTTATATGGGTTTTTTACTACTGTTGACGGGCTGAAAATCCTCGTGTCGGTGGTTCAATTCCGCCCCTGGGCACCACCATTTAACTTTTAAAAACAAAGTCTTACCTAGTTTGAAGTTTAGTAAACTACTAACTAGTGGTTTATGCTCGTGCTGAAATCGTGCTGTAAACTATAACCAAGTTTTCGAGTTCTGTAATTTTCTCACCTAGATTAGATATGCATTTTTTACTTGCAACACGTTCTTCAATTTGTGAGCCTGTTATTTTTACTGTCTATCTTTGTAAATTTGATTAGGAAACAATAATGGAGTTTTCTTTAATTTTAGTTCCTGCGGTGCGTGATGGGCAGCCCGAACCGTTTCACGATCTAATAGAGCAAATAGAATTGGCTGAAGAACTGGGGTATGATGCTATTTGGTTAACAGAACATCATTTTAGCCAGTATGGGCGTGCTGCTATACCTGCTCTTGCCGCGCAAGCCGTAGCACGAACCAGCAAGATTAGAATTGGTGCCGCAGTAGTTGTGTTGCCATTTCATCATCCAATACGCGTTGCCGAAGATTGGGCCACCCTTGATCATTTGTCAGGTGGACGTGTTGATGTGGGCATCGGACGCGGAAATCAACCCGCTGAGTTTAAAGGGTTTGGTATACCAATGAGTGAAGCCGAGCAACGTTTTACTGAAGCTTTAAAAATCCTTAAAATGGCGTGGACAGAAGAATCCTTTTCATTTGATGGTTCTTATTGGAAATTTCCTGAAATTACTGTCCTTCCTAAACCTATTACCAAGCCACATCCGCCGCTATGGCAAGCCGCGCTAAGTGACTATACGGTTGAAAAGGTTATCAATAGAAACATCAATGGACTAATAGGACCTTATTTGTGCCCTTATGAAACGCTTAAAGAAAACTACTTTGACGTTTGGCATAAACTCCGAGCGCAAGCAGGACATCCGGAACTAAAGATGGCTCACAATGAGTTCGTATACGTAGGAAATAGCGAGGACGAAGTCAAAGACGACATACAAAATGAGGTAATGTGGTACATAAGAACTGCAGCAAAAATTTGGGGGGAACGAGATCGGAGTCTCGTGGCAAAGCAATACGCTAATTATAACGATATATTAGAATGGTTAGACGTCGTATCTTTTGACGAAGTTTATAATAACCTTGGAATGTTTGGCACACCCGATACTGTTAAAGAAAAAGTCAGATGGATGCGAGATGAGGGTGGAGTAGATCAGTTAATTAATTTTATGTGGTTTGGCGGCCTTACACAGGAGAAGGTGCTTCGTAATATGAAGTTGTTTGCGGAAGAGGTTATGCCAGAATTTAAATAACTGAAATGAATAGTATTAACATTATGCTTTTGTTGAAGGTTTTAAGTTTAAATTTACCAACATAGCATGTGTTTTTGGAGTATTCTAAATGCCTATAATAAGGGTAAAGTTTCCTTTGGCATGTATTATAATTGTGTTGGTAGGGGTAATGACTTGTGCTCCAACTTCTCCAGCCAAATCGGATGAGATAGTTAAAGATTGCAAGAAGCCCCACTCTGTCATAATTGACCCCAGAATTAGACGACCACAACTGGTGAACTGTAAAAATAATACAAGCTCTGAAACAGTCTTGTTGTCACCTTATACCAAGCAAACATTGAGCAATGAATTAGCGCAGAGATTTTTAATTCTTGCGACAAAAATTAAAAAGAATAATTCAAAGTCTCCAAATTATAATTTAGAAAAGGCTAATATTTCTTCAGGTAAACATCAAAATTGGACAGGCATACCCTCTGACAACCCCGGGTCTGACGCTTTCCATATATTTTTAGGAGGCAATACAAATGCCGCGCTTGAAGCGATAAATACAGGTCAATTAGATTGCAATCGACTTAGTAAACTGGTGTGTTCCTGGAGGCTAGAGCTTTTTAAAGCTCATATCTATCGGACAATTGGCCGCGGTGCGGATCTGGAAAGCGTGATGAATCACGCGGCAGAAATGGAAAAAAGG
>CAYRUX010000022.1:0-14297 GCA_964427515.1 uncultured Rhizobiaceae bacterium | reverse complement strand
GATTCCGAGTGGCTGTATATCTCCACATACTAGATCTGCACCGTAATCTCCTGGCGATGCCAAAACACCTAAACTTATTGGATCAACACCCACGACCATCAATGCTCCTGCGGCATGAATTAATTCGGAAATTTCTTCTCCCCGACTTTCTATAAGTCCAAAAAATGAAGGGTTTTCAAAGTATACCGCGCCAATATTTTTCGTAAGTTTATTTTTTAAATGATCTAAATCCATTAACCCTGTATCTGGATGCGTATCAATAAATTCAATATCAGAAACAGGTTTTGTAAAACCTGTTATTTGTGAAATTCGATCAGAACCAATTGACTTGGGAAGCAAAATTCCTCGCCGCTTAGTGATACGACAGGCCATTAAAAGAGCACTATTAACTGCAGCCCCCATATCGTATGTGGGGGTGCTCACCACATCCATTCCGACTAATTCACCTATTAAACTCTGGAATTCAAAAATTGCTTGGTTTTTTCCATGATCGGAATATGTACCACCGGCATATGCTGTTAAAAATTCTCCTCGCCCTGTTATTTCGTCACAAATTGCTGGAACAGAGTGTTGCCAACAGCCGGCTCCACAAAAATTAAGATACTCTTTAGTGGACTGATTCTTTGCAATTAGTTTCTCTACATGATCTCTCAAATTATGCTCTGACTCCAAAGGCTCTGGAAGGTTTAATAATCCGCTGACTCTTAGTTCTTCCGGCACCGAAGAATATAAATCCACAGGATTCTTTACTCCTATAGCATCGAGGATTTTACGACGCTGCTCAGGAGCAGCATTGGGAACATAGGGGTGAATGAAACCAGCTTCTTTTTCCATAACTAAATCCTAATCTATCCTTAATCAATATAGTGAAGGCCAATACCAATTTTCTGGAGGTTACTCTATTACCATAAATACAGGGGAAATAATGTAGAATTTTAAAAGCATCAGATCAACAACGAGAAACAGTTAGAACGCTAACTTAACACTATAAAATCTCTAAAATTATCTTTAGTTTAATTTGAAAAACTATCAATAACTTCTCCCGCTGGATTCAAGGCTATATAATCAGAGCCATCATATACATGGATGCCGTTGATCCATAAACCATGCACACCAAGGGGTTCACGAATAAATCGGTCTTCTCCGCCCGGCAAATCATATACTCGATCAAGAGGACCACGACCAACTTTCGTGTCATCGAATAATAGAATATCAGCATATGCACCTGGGACAATCATACCCCGATTTTTTATGCCGTATAATCTTGCAGGTAAGCTAGTCAAGCGTCGAACAGCGTCAGAAAGCTCAAATGATTCTCTTTCTCGCACCCAATGCCCCAACAAGTGAAGACCATAACCTGCGTCACAAAGGTATCGAAGATGTGCACCACCATCTGACAAGCTAATTAAACTACCTGGTGACTGCATTAGTTTCTCAACTTGGTCTTCATCTGAGTTCATTAAACTGGCCGTATAAATTGTCTTTAATTCTTCGTTAACCGATAAATCGAAGAATATATCAATTGGATCCTTATTCTCTGACTTGGAAATTTGTTCAATACTTAATCCTTCGAAATTGCGATTTTCAGGCTGGTCTGCCAGAGCTACCTCGACTTTAGACCAGTCACCATAAAAAAGTTTTCCACGCTTTGGCACTTCTAAATCATGGCGAAAACGTGCCCGAAATTTTGGATCACTTATTTGCCGCTTGAATTCCCCCTCATCAATATCCATTAGAGGTTTCCATGAGTCCAAGCTGTGTAAGGGAAAAGCTGTTTGTAAAGAGAAATCAAAACTTAAACTCTGGCACGAAACCTGAGCCCACAACTGATTCCCACGTTTTTGAGCTTCTTCAGAATCGCGCACCATATTAAACGCCCGATCCGGCTCCGCAGCATTATATAATGCTGCTGTTTGAAATACTGAACAATTATTATCCTTTGCCAACGATTCCAAAACCTCAGAGGTCATGGTTGGACCTACCGTAATTTGAAATACTCCTCTGCCTACTTCGCCTAAAACGCCTACCAAACTCCGTAGCTCCTTTTCCTCCGCAAGTCGCGACGGCATTGGTACGCCACCATCACCAAAATGATTTACAGACGTAGAAGTGGAAAACCCAACCGCACCTGCGTCCATGCCGTCCTTAACTAAATTACGCATGACTTCAATTTCAGAGTTAGTGGCCGCACGCTCAGATGCCTCTGCTCCCATGACCATAGTTCGTACCGCAGAATGCCCGATAAATGCTGCTACATTTGGTGTCACCCCGTTTTTGCGAAGGAGTGTGAGATACTCCCTAAAGCTTTCAAATTCCCAGTTGGTTCCACTTCTTAATGCCTTTAAGGACATTCCCTCGACTTCAGCTAAATTGCGAGAGATAAGGTCTCTGCACTCAGCTGGACATGGGGCTATTGAAAAACCGCAGTTTCCAACTACTACTGTCGAGACTCCCAGTGCTGGGGATGGAGTAGCATTGCTATCCCATGTAAGCTGAGCGTCATAATGAGTATGAACATCTACAATACCTGGTGAAAGTACTAGACCATCAGCTTTAACTATTTTCTTAGCATTTCCTTCTACTGTCCCAACTTGCGTAATACGACCATTGGAAACAGCAACATCTCCTAATACAATTGGACTGCCTAGGCCATCAACAATTCTTGCATCCCTTATTACTAAGTCATTCATTAAAGTTTCTTCTCCAAATTCTAACTTGCAGGATTATCAATAACCCTAACTCCAATCATTGAATCTCTTGTTACCAATGCCGACAATTTTTCTTCACTCCAACCCTCTGTTCCAACCGGCCTTTTAGGCAGCACAAGGTAACGCATATCAGCCGTATTATCATGAACCCTTACGTCTGTATTTAAAGACACTTTAGTTCCAAATTCTGCTAACACTTTACGTGGCTCACGAACAACTCTAGATCTATAACTCTCAGATTTATACCAGTCCGGCGGAACACCCATCAACATTCGGGGAAAACATGAACAAAGTGTACAAACTATAACGTTATGTACTTTTTCCGTACTCTCTACAACCATCAACCGGGTCGGCCCCATTACTATCCCTATTGATTCGCAGGCTTCAGTGCCATCCACAAGCAGTGCCTCTCTAAACTCTTCATTTGCCCAAGCTCTAGCGACAACTTTCGCACCAATTTCGGACGTTCGTTTCGCCATAGCTTCAATTTCGGCAAACATGTCTGACTCGGTGAAATAACCTTTTTCAATTAGCAGTTGGCTCACCGCTAGCTCCATGGCCTGATAATGATCTAGGATGGATTCATTTGAATTTAGAGGCATACCTTTTCCTTCTTTCGCAATATATCAAACAACTCTAACCAATGTTCATACAATTCAACATCCACTGTATCCCCTTGCCCACCACTATAATCTGTCCATACATTAGACTGCATAAACCGAACTCGATATAGCGGACATTTGGGCAGCCCGTCGCGCCCATACGCAAGTTCTTCCGGGTTTGCAAATGACCCTAATACCTTCTGCACCCAGCCGGATTTTCCACGAATATAGTATGGCGTACGGACATGTCCGGGTGGAAATGCTTTGCGAACTGTCACCTGATCCCCAGGCATAAACAGTGCCATTATTCCGATTCGCCAGTCAAGGAGTGCCCAGCTTTGGCCTGTTCTTCAACCTCAACCATTTTTTTACCCAATTCGTCAGTAGAAATTATCCCCTTTTCTAAAAGGTTCTGAGTGATAGAGGAAATCCATCTCTCGTAATATGTTAGCTTGGTATACGACTCACTCCCAAGACATTCTATACCTCGCCTCAATTCATCCACAGCGATAATTCGGCGCTTATTATTGGACAAGAGCATCATAAGTGCATCGACACGTTTTTCCCAATCTGGATGGGAGTGATCAGCCTGATCCACTGGGCCAGCATCTTGCCCCCCCATATCATGGTGCATTCGACCTAATTCTTTCATGCATACATCCTTTTTAATTACATTCCTTTAGTTTACCGACTATACCTAACAGCTTAATATATTTATTTGTAAAGCGTTTCAGATTTTGCACTTAAACTTACTTTACAGATATATGACAAAAAAATCTAACGAGGGATTAAGATGATCAACGACAATGATAATATTAATCTATGCGAACTTTCAGCATCAGAGGTTATCTCTCTCTTAAAAAGGCGAGAGGTTTCGCCTTTAGAACTCGTAGAAGCTTCTGCTGACCGCATTCAATTAACTGACGGCCACATCAATGCAATCCCAACCCGATGTTTCGACCGAGCTCGCCAACATGCAAAAAAGATTATGGAAAATTCTAACAGGCATCAAACTGATAATCCTGCGTGGTTGGGTGGTCTGCCGATTTCCGTTAAGGATCTTGTCGCTGTAAAAGGTGTTCGAACCACCTGGGGATCCCCCATATTTTCTTCCCATATCCCTTCTAAGTCAGACATTTTAGTCGAGATACTAGAGTCTAATGGAGCTATAGTGATTGGAAAAAGTAATACGCCAGAATTTGGAGCAGGTGCAAATACTTTTAATGAGGTGTTTGGAAAAACTTACAACCCATGGAATATATCTAAAACATGTGGTGGCTCATCCGGTGGGGCAGCGGTATCTCTTGCAACGGGTCAAGTCTGGATGGCAACAGGTTCGGATCTTGGTGGAAGTCTACGTATTCCCGCTAGTTACTGCTCGGTCACTGGTTTAAGACCCACGCCTGGTCGAGTGCCTCACGGCCCTGCAGATGTAGCATTTGATACTTTGACTGTCGACGGCCCAATGGGCCGAAACGCTTTAGACACTGCCATTTTTCTTGATGCAATGTGCGGTACTAATGTAAACGATCCTATAAGTTTACCTAAACCGGCTTCCCCCTTTGCCGATGCGGTTTATCATAAGCACCAGTACTTGCCAACACGTGTCGCTTATAGCCCGGACTTAGGCATTTTTCCAGTAGACAAAAAGGTTGCAGAAATTTGTAAAAATGCGGCACGCTGCTTGGAGAAAGTCGGCGTTAAAGTTGAGGATGGAAGTCCTAGTTTTACAAATGCTGTTGAAACTTTTCAAGTACTTCGGGCGGCACTCTTCGCTGGTACTAAAATCAATCTCCTAGAACATCATCGTGAGGCGTTAAAACCTGAACTAATATGGAACATTGAAAAGGGATTGTCTTTAACATCGCAAGAGATTGGAAAGGCACAAGTCGCACGTAGCAAGGTCTATCAACGAATGTCTCTAATTTTTCAAGACTATGACCTTCTAATATGCCCGACCGTTATTACTCCTCCATTTGATGTCAATATTAGGTATATAGAAGAGTTGGATGGTTATAAGTTTGAAAACTATGTAGATTGGCTTGGCATGACTTTCGTTTTATCTCTAACGGGTTGCCCAGCTATTTCTACTCCAGCAGGGTTTACCGACGACGGCTTGCCCGTCGGACTACAGATTATTGCTCCTCCGCAGGCCGAATCTAAACTATTAGCCACATCCGCTGTCTTAGAAGAAATTATAGACCTACCTCATAAGACACCCATCTTCCCTAGGCAAGATACTAATGACTAATCAGTAATTTTAGATCGAGCAAACCGACGTTTCACAAGATACCAGACAATTAATGCGCCAATAAACTTGCTTGCTATCATTGCGAGTACGGCAGGCCCAGAAAGATATCCTAAAATGCCGAGAAAAACTACAGTATCTAATGGAGCAGCTATTACACTTGAAAGCAAAATGCGCTGCGCAAATGGTCTCTTTGTAAAGCTGTAAATGAGCCAATCTGCGAACTCACTGATAACAAATGCGACAACTGATGCCAGTGCTACGAAGGGATCGGCCATAAAGTATGAAATCACTGCTGCAACTACCATAGCCGCAATAACCCAGTGGCCAACATACCGTTGCGCGAAGTCTCTTGCCACAAATACCAACCCAACAATCAATGCGACCGGAGGCCATTTATCTCCCCCACCCATTGCAATTAACGGGACTACAGTGAAAAGCCAATTAACTAATACTATTAGAGCAATGTAGATTAGAACCCAAAAGCAGGACATTCCGAGATTTTGTGTAGTTTTATTCACTTCCAAGGCTCCTCTACCCTCTACCTCGATACGATCCTACTTCTTGATCCGGAATCCATAGGCCATCAGGCACAGAACCTGATTGATAAAAAATATCTATAGGCATACCGCCACGCGGAAACCAATAACCTCCTATTCTAATCCATCTCGGTTTGATTGCTTCCTTTAACCGTTTAGCAATACCAACCGTACACTCCTCATGGAACGCTCCATGATTTCGGAAAGACGCAAAATATAGTTTAAGCGACTTGCTTTCAATAAGATGCGATTCTGGAACATAATCTATAACCAGATGCGCAAAATCAGGCTGCCCGGTAATCGGGCACATTGAGGTAAACTCCGGACACGTAAATCTTACCAAGTAATCAGAATCCGTATGCGGATTCTCTACGCATTCCAAAACAGCATCTTGGGGTGACTTCGGCAATTCAACTCTATTACCTAATTGAGTGAGAGATGAAGAACTACTCTTTTCCATTCCTATTACTTTCCCTTGAAATCCGAGTTCCGCTTTTCCCTAAAAGCTGTAGTGCCTTCGACGAGATCTTCTGTTCGGCCTAAATCAAAAAATGAACGAGATTCTAAGCATAAAGCGTCTTGCAAGGACATATCGCCCGACTTAAGAATTACATCTTTGGCATACTTTTGAGCCAAAGGCGCACGATTGCTTAGAACTTCGGCGTATTTAAGACTCGATGATACTAAATCAGGTAATGGATAGATTCGGTTAACCAGACCTATCCGCAACGCGTGCTCCGCATCAATTTGCTCTCCCGAAAGTATCATCTCCAAAGCATTGCCAATTCCTACAATCTGGGGCAACCTTACACACCCACCATCGCAGGGATGAAAGCCCCAATTTACATCCTGATGGGCAAACTTTGCGTTGGGAGAACAAAACCGGATATCACAAGCCTCTGCAATCTCAAGCCCACCTGAGATTGCATATCCGTTAATTGCAGCAACTATCGGTTTGTTTACTTTTAAACCTCTGGTAATACCACCAAACCCCAAACTTTCAGTATACTGCTCTCGAAATTCAGCAGCTGTCCGAGTAGCATAATTCATAGTGTAAGATTTCAAATCGGCACCCGCACAAAATGCCTTATCTCCACTACCAGTAATTACTGCTACCCTCGCATCCTTGTCATTTAGAAATTCTGCCCAAATCTCAACTAATTTGTCGTTCGCAGAAAAATCAAGAGAATTCATTTGCTTGGGTCGATTTATAGTGACTAATCGCACCCTGCCATGTTTCTCATAGCGAATATCATCTTCCATATAGTGTATATTCCTTACCAAGCTGCCCAGCCACCGTCGACAAGTATATTAGCACCGTGAACCATATCAGAATCTGAAGAAGCTAGAAATAGAGCCGCACCGGTTAAATCATTTGGATCAAGGTGACCGACCTGCGCTGGGGTAAGTGACTTTTGGTACAAATCATAATCTGGATCCTCACGCAAAGGCGCATTCATATCCGTTTTTATGTTACCTGGTGAAATAACATTTACATTAATTCCAAATTGGGCGAGCTCGAGACACAATGCTTTTGCCATAACCACCTGCCCGCCTTTTGAAGAACAATAAGCTCCCGAGTTCGAGAAACCACCTACGCCGGCTATTGAACTTATATTAATAATTTTACCACTTCCCTTAGCTTTCATACTAGGCACGACCGCCCTAGCCATAAAAAAACTACCTTTCAAATTGAGGTCAATTTGTGAATCCCAAATCTCTTCCGTAGTTTCTTCGATCGGAACGGGAGTAAAAATACCCGCATTATTGACCAAAATATCGATACTACCGAAAGCCTCGCATACTTCGGCCGCTAATTTGTCACATTCTACCACTTGAGACACATCTGCGAGAAAGGCTTTCGCCTGTCCACCGGCATCCAAAATTTGAGTCACAACTTCTTGTGCTTTGTCTATGTTAGATTTTGCTACCACAGCCACCTGCGCGCCTTCACTTCCATAACGCCGAGCAATACATGCTCCTATTCCTCGTGAACTGCCTGTAATTACTGCAACCTGTTCTGCGAGCTTCATAACCCCCTCCTATTAAAAATATATAAGCACTCTAATTAGTACCCCAAACCAGTCAACTTATTCACTCCATAGTTTCTTCAAAGAACCACTCTGCACTTCTCACCCGGCTCAAAGCTTCTCCAATGTCACGCAATCGACTAAGGCTATGTACGGCTCGAAAATCATTTACAAATGGCATTATGGCTTTAACGCCCCTTGCTTCAGGTCGAAAACCCTCAAACCTTAATAAGGGATTTAGCCAAATTAATCGCCTGCAGGAACCTTTAAGTCGAGCCATTTCTTTTTCCAGACCCTCTATATCTCCTCTGTCTAAACCATCGGTAATGAGCAATACTACCGCTCCCTGCCCCAGAACACGTCTGGACCAATATCGATTAAAATCATGCAAACTTTCGCCAATACGTGTGCCGCCAGACCAATCCGTTGCCGAAGCCGCAACACGATCAAGCGCAATATCTACATCCCTATTTTGTAATTGACGGGTAATATTTGTCAGCCTTGTACCAAAAATAAATGTCTGAACTCGATCTCGGTCATTAGTGATAGCATGTACAAAATGTAGAAACATTCTTGAATAGCGACTCATAGACCCAGATATGTCGCATAAAACAACAAGAGGCGGGTGACGCTTTACTTTACGACGGTGTTTGAGCAACATTATTCCAATATTAGAACGCAGCCCCGCCTTTAAAGTCGCTCTCATATCAATGCGGTTACCTCTCTCATCCAATCTGTAACGCCGAGTGGGAATCTCCATAATTGGCAAACGCATTTCCGCAATAACACGCTTAGCCTCCTCAATTTCTTCCACAGACATGCTTTCAAAATCCATCTCTTGAAGAATCTCTGAATCGGAATAGGTCATTGTAATATCAAATTCTAACTCGGGATTATCCTCCTCCTCTTCCTTTCCAGAATTCTCTGACGTAAGGGCATCGGCCACCCGCCGCCTGATTTTCTCTTTACTAGAAGCATTTTCTTCATTCTTTGCATTTGGTTTTGCAAGTGCCATCATTTGACGTAACTCTGTAGGACTTCTCCAAAACAGTCGGAAAGCCTGATCAAATATTTCTGCCTGAGAATATCTTTCTACAAAAATACCGTGCAACGCCCAATAGAAATCTTCACGTGGCCCAAGCTTTATAAGTGCAACGGCTTCAAGGGCTTCTATTGTCTTCCCAGGGCCAATAGGAAATCCAGCAGCTCGCAGAACTCTTGCAAAATGCATTATATTTGATGCAAGCCGGCCAGTTTGAACTCCATCATTCTGTTCTTGAGAAGTCATTCCTCAACATCCGATAAAATAGTTTGCTCCAACTCTACAAATTGATTTTAACCGTTTTGTGTTGAACCTTGTTGCTGGCGAAGGAGAAATTGAGAGACTTTGTGTCCAGTAGTTCGAGAATCAACCTCTTCCCGGTCTAGTTCAAGTAATGTGTTTGCCCAAGCCATGGAATTGCCACCTAAATCCTCAAAACGCAACCGCTTTAGTCTACTATTATGGACTAATTCTTCTAAAGTTTCTGTTAATTTTCGCCCAATCTCAGGCACTTTCTGCTTAATAATCTTAGATTCAGCCAATGCATCTGGGTATGTAATTTGATAAAAGAAGCACCTCCTTTTTAATGCATCAGAAATGGCCCGAGTGCGGTTAGAAGTTAATAAAATAATTGGGGGTTTGTCGCATCCTATTGCACCCAATTCCGGCACACTAACTTGGAAGTCCGATAGTATTTCAAGAAGAAATGCTTCAAACCCCGAATCAGCCCTATCAATTTCGTCAATCAATAAAACTGGTGCGTCTTCTTCTGTGTGAGCCAGAGCCTCAAGAATAGGTCTTTTAACTAAAAATCTTTCTGAGAAAACATTCTTTAACAGAACTTCTTTGTCAGTGAAGTTTCCCTGTTCCGCCAGGCGGATCTCTATCATCTGTCCAGCGTAATTCCATTCGTAGATAGAAGATGATATGTCCAAACCCTCATAGCACTGGAGACGAATAAGTCTACGGCCCAATCCCTCCGCTAATACATTAGCCAGCTTACTCTTTCCAACGCCACTCGGGCCTTCAAGAAGCAGTGGTCTGTTTAAGCTTAGACTAAGGAATACCATTGTTGCCAATTCATGATTCGCCACAAACTTTTCTCTTTGCAACAAACTCAAAGTTTCTAATATTGAATTCGGAATTTTCTTATTCATAAAATCTTCGATCTACGGCGTACAAACACTGTAAGTTACTATCTAAAAAGATTCATAATGCAATGCTTTCAATCAACCCGTCAAAGGTCTAACGTTATCAACTCAATTAATAGTGAGGGCAATAAGTAATCAGACCCGCGACCATAAAGCCGTTCATTTTACAAATCCTTCCATTGATAATTGCAGTGGCGGTAAACTTTTCTATGGGTTCTTTTTATGGCTGGAGTATACTAGTAGCCCCTCTGGAACAAACCTTAAACGCTACCCGTACCGAAATAAGCTCCATATATTCAATTGCCTTTATTTCTATGACTATTGGATGCTTCGTAACATACAAATTACTCAGCGTTTTATCATTGCCCCAGTTACTTTTTGGAATCTTTTCAATTGGTGCGGCCGGACTTACCATTTCCGGAACATTCGAGACATTATGGAGTAAATGGATAGGTTATGGAGTCTTGTTTGGCTTCTCGATAGGAGTAGCATATTTTGTAGCTATGGCGGCGGCAAGTTTAGAAATGCCAATTCGGCGAAGCATCGCTATAAGTATGACAATGGCAGCCTTCGCATGTGGTGGCCTCATTTGGCCTCCAATTTTTGTTTCCATTATAAATGGCGTTGGAGTGCATACTTTAATTTGGCTTTTTGCCATATACTTATTCGTCGTTGGTTTAATCACCGCACTTTTAACGCATAAAGCGTTACCCCCATTATCGACAGACACAGACAAGGGGGAAACCTTTTTTAGTAACATTTTAACCGAACAGCCAAATACATTTGTTTTATTATGGGTAGGGCATCTCCTAATTGCATTTGCTGCTTTGATGGCTCTTGGTCACGCAGCTGGAATCGCAATATCCTTCGGAGTATCTAAAGAGCAGGCCTACATCGGGCCAATGCTAACAAACTCAGTTTATATCTGTTTTGCCCTTGGATCCGGTATTATATGTGATTGGATTACTGGTCGACGCGTGTTAATCGGTATTGCAGCCCTTACTTCCCTTGCCTTACTGGCCCTTTATTTCATTCCCTCTGCGACAATGAGTCTAATTGCATTAGCGTTAGTGGGAGGGGCTTTTGGTGCAAGTTCTGCCACATTTCCCATTACAGTTAGCAGATATTTTGGGGTAAATGCTCTAGCTCGTGTTTACGGCCGCCTTGCATCCGCTTATGGACTTGCCGGATTACTTGGGCCATTTGCTGCAGGCATATTTTATGATCTGAATAGAAGTTATAACTACTCAATTTTGATAGCAGCACTACTGGCATTTCTGGGAGTGCTTACATTATCAGCTTTACCTAAACATAGTATTTTAAACACTGATTAAAATACTTATATTTTCAATGCTTCATCATTCAACTATAGGTAAAGTAGATATATCATACGCGTGCTCCAAGCGCCTGTTTAGTATCGGATCCTCCAGTTCGAATTCAAACCTTTCAGCCGGCTGGATACCACCAATGGCTGGAACAGTCCCTCCGAACATGACTGTACCACCTAATAAAACACCACCTGAATTAACAAAACGCTCCAAAAGCTGCTCTGGCCTGGATATGTTATCAAGAGAACCTTCTTGATAGAGCTGGCGATCATTATTCCTAATAATCCAAGAACGCAGAATCAGATTATCCCAATGACCTACAACTTCATCAAAAGACCAAATATTCCGCGATAAAGGCTTGTCACACAATTGTTTCGAAGCCGTAATACCGAAAGATTCTACTTTTCTATCAGTATGATCAGACCCCACCCCAACAAATAACTCGTCTTTTATTTGCAATATTACAAACTCCGCTTCACCACTTGAATCTGTGCCGGTCACTTCAATTTTATCAGCTATTGTAAGTCTTGATACTCCAACCCTGTAGAATAGTGGCATCATTGTTGGCGGTTTAATCCCAAGCTTTTGTAACTCTTTGATATGTTCCTTTACCTTCCCTAAATCACGTCCAGTCCAACCCGCAATAACAGCCTGAGAAATTGAAACGTTATTACCCTCACTCTTACCTTTACGAATAATTTTTAGGGATAAAGTCTTTAATGCTACCATCATGCATCCAAAATAATAAGTTTTGATCCACTGCAAGAATAATTCATTTTTGTAATTTCTAAATATAAATTTTCTCTGATAACTAACATTCGAAATTCGACAAACAAAATATAAAACCTTAATATAAGAACCTATCAGCATAATTTATTACTGAACTATCTGGAGATATTAAATTATGTCAATTCTAAGACAACTGGCATGGGGTGCTCTAAGACGGGCTGCAGCAGATCCAAAGATCCAAAAGAAAGCTATAAATACCGCCCGAATCGTCGATAAAACAATGAATGATACAGCGGACAAAGTTGTTTCAGTAGCAGCGAAAACTGACCCAATGAGAGAAGCTGGAAGGGCTTTTGGTAAATTCATATCTAATCGCGACAACAAGAGATAAATTTGAACCACTTACCAACAGTGGAAGCTAAAGAAACATATCACCGCCATTAGGACTTAAACATTGTCCAACGTAATGATCAGAATCGCTTGATGCCAGAAATACATACGTCGGAGCTATTTCGTCTACTGAAGCAAACCTACCACGTGGTATTGACGTACGAACAACTTCTAGCACACTAGGGTCAATATCATCAAGGATCGGAGTATTAGTAGCACCAGGCGCCACGCAATTTACATTAATGCCCCTATCGCCAATCTCAAGCGAAAGAGACCGCGTGAAAGAAATTATAGCTGCCTTTGATGCCGTATAATGAGAAAGGCCTGGGGCGCCCTTATATGCTAATTGAGAGGCAGTATTTATAATCTTACCATGCCCTTGCTTATACATGTGGGTGATCACATTATTAGTTGTAAGAAAAACACTCCGAAGATTAATTGCGATCATTTTATCCCACATATCAATAGTCATTTCATCTACAGTGGAAGTATCTCCAATTCCAGCATTATTCACCAAGATATCAATATCACCAAACTGGGAGAGGAATTGCTCTACCAAAGAGGTATTCTCATCCACTTTTGAAACGTCTGCCTGAATCGCTACTGCTTGCCCACCACCGTTAATTATCTTAGCAACTACAGCATCAGCATTCTCTTTTTGTGCTTTATCTGGATAGTTAATTGCAACCTCGGCCCCCTCTTCAGCAAACAAGACGGCAACAGCTTTGCCAATCCCACTACTTGCACCTGTTATAAGGGCTTTACGGTTCACCAATTTCTTCATAGCAAATTCTCTCCGACTAAATTTTAACATTTTTCTGATATAGAATGACATACGCAACTATCATCAGGAATACTCTTTAACAGTTAGCGTCAACCTCTGAGCCTAATACAATTCTAGCAATTACACTATTTTCAAATAATCTAATTGGGATACCAATAAAGTGGGGGAGGACGCTCAAAGTCCTTAGGCCTATCTATTATTTCTATGGTTGTACCAGTAGCTGCTAATGTATCAAAATAACAAAATCGAACCTGTTTCCATCTACCCTCCTGAATTACTTCAAAACCACGCGATTTAAAATTTTCATAGCACTCTGCCCAGCTCATATTGAGTTCGCTCAATAAAATTCCGACATGCTGGACACCCTCTTGATTTGCATCAAGATAATCGTGGTAGATACTTGGGCCGTTTAAAGGCTGTATTATTTCCCAGTTAACTGACCCAGTCCATGCAATCGCAAGTCGCATACTATAGTCTGCTGGCTTGCCCCGATAGGTAGTTTCCACTAAATCAGGAGATTTATAGTCATTTACCCACCAAGGCCCTATACCCAGTTGGTCGCTATAGCGCCGAACCATGGCATCCAAATTCCTAGTAACAACGCATATCTGTCTGGTTTCGGGAATGAAACTATTTGGCAATCCTAATTGAAATTTATCTAGACTGTACATCAACTATCTCCTTTAAGAGACTAAATAAGGAGGGACTTATAAAACTCATGGATCAATAAATGGTAAGCCATATTT
>CAYRUX010000021.1:0-7931 GCA_964427515.1 uncultured Rhizobiaceae bacterium | reverse complement strand
CAGAGGCTAGCTATATAATGCGGGAACACTACTATTCCTGTGATGATGCAGCAAATTGGTTTATTCCTAATATTTGGCCTGAAAAACCACAGAGTATGCGTCCAATTTGGGAAGAATATTTTCGATCCATGGAAAAATTTGCTGATGAACTTCATCGTTTGTGCGCATTAGCATTGGATCTTCCTGAAGATTATTTTGACCCTTTGACGGATAAGCATTACAGCATTTTTCGTGCGCTTCATTATCCAAAACTTACTGAAACACCTGAGGAAGGGCAGGTGCGGGCCGGAGAGCACTCGGATTATGACGATTTATCTATTTGCGTGGTGCAACCGGGTTTGCAAGCGCGGAATAGAAATGGCGACTGGGTAGATGTTCCAGTAATAGAAGACGCACTAGTAATAAATATTGGTGACTTTCTCATGCGTTGGACTAATGATCGTTGGGTCTCAAATCGTCATCGTGTAATTAATCCACCATTGGATTCTGGAGATAATATAAGTCGCCTCTCACTAATTTATTTTAGTTATTGTAATTATGATGCAATGATCGAATGCTTGCCTACGTGCAAGCCCGCTGACCAACCTCCAAAATACCCGCCTATTAAGTCCAGCGACTATTTTATGGAGAAGATTAACAGGCAAACTCAATTTGAGGAATGGTCTGAGAAGGATAGCAAAAATTTTAACACAGGCGACACTGAGTCCCGGTTCAAAATTAAAGATACGGTACATCCATAGAGTTATAGCGTTCCTCTGGTCGTCCGGCTTGATTGCGACCAATAGTATCTCGAAGCGAGGGGTAAATTGAACCTACGGTATAGAGAAGCGGTCATTGGGGGGTTAGGATAAGGAAGGCAGGTTTACCTGCCCTTAGTTTTGCCACATTCGTAAGGTAGGTTGCTTGCATCTCCCTTCGAATGGATTCTTTAAATCTATTTGGTTCCTGACTTGAAGGGTAAAGACTGCAAGTTGCTTTCGAATCCAATAGAAATCCCTACAGTCTTTCCCTTCACTTTTTTAACATATGGGTAGATGGGGTTATGGAGTTACTCAAAATCATAATAGAAATTGTCTTAACAATATTAATCTAGCTAGAAAGTTTCTATGTTACAGATGCTATCGTTAGCATTCCTAGTTCCCATAATTCTAATTCTATTGTGAATGAATGAGGTTTATACCAATTACTAGGATTTATTTTTGTGGGTCAATTATGGGACAGGGAAACAGAAAACCTACTACTATGGAGAAGAATTACGGTAATTGCCGAACCTGAGCCATAAGATCCTCTGCAGTTAATGTGCCGTCAACTCGAATTGAAAGGCCAGCCTGCCTCAGACCTCTCGCCGTCCAAGTATTACATGTGTTAAAAAGATGAAACTCACCTGTTGCCGGATAGAAATGACTAACTTGGTGGAATCCCTGAGTTGTTACACTTGTCCGCTCTAAAGCTGGTCTGGAGAAGGTAGCGTCGAGGTAGGACACAAGGCGGTAAAACTGCTCAATTGAGAGATGTAGTTCGACTATCTCGATATTCACAAAAATTTCTCGAGGATGGGCTGCTAAACCCGACATGTGTACTACGGATGGTGTCGGTACAAAGGCCGCGCGCAGTGTCATACCTAATGTCGGGGTTGGTGTTTGGTAGTAAGTTTCGTCGCCCCAACCAAAGCTGAGGTAGAGTGCATCAGGAAAATACTTAGCTTCAGGTATGCTTCCCTTGGGAAGTGGTGGTTTGGACACCACAATCCCTGAGTGCCAGCCGTTACTGGTTACGTAAATCGCCACTTTGTGTTGGTTAAGTTTCTTAGCGCCGGCGGTTGATATGTGTATCACCGGCGTCTTATCCGGTTTTGAGGTGAAACTGGAAGGTTCGCATCCGGAGATTAATAAACTGGCAAAAATTACTAGTGACCAACAGATATGGACTCTAACTCGGTGCATGGCAATATTCCAGAATCAATTATTTAGTTGATTGGCACCCTTGGCTCAAATATTTGCGCAGGTCACAGGTTTAAATACTGCGAGGCGCGTCATTAATTCAATGCTATTAACTAAATGCGGTCGGGGCAATGCCAGCCAGCCAACCATCATCAACAACAAGGTTGTGTCCATGAAGCCGATCAGCATCTGAACTGCATAAAAACAGGGCGGCGCCAGCAATAGCTTCAGGTTCCATATAGTCGGTCTGCGGGGGTAGCATGCGCCGTAAATTATTAAGAAATGTCTGGTCTTTCCACAAATCCCTAGTCATTTGTGTGCGTACGAACCCTGGGGCAATTGAATTAACATTGATACCTCTTGGAGCAAGGTCTACTGCTAACGAACGAGTAAGATTAAGAAGCCCCCCTTTGGCAGCGCAGTATGCGTGAGCACCGGAAAACCCATCGGTAGCTGCGATTGAAGTCATATTGACTATTTTACCTCCACCGTCAGGTTCCATATAAGGAGCAATCGCTTGAATGAGAAAAAACACACTTTTCAAATTTACATTAATATTTTGATCCCAGTTTTCTTCTGTCGTTTGCTCAAATTCTACGGTATCAAAGACACCTATACTATTAACTAGAATATCAATTTTCCCGAAGTCATTGATAATATTTTTCGCAAGCGTGTGACAAAATTTGATTTGAGTTAAATCTCCCCTGTAGACACGGGCGGTTTCGACATGACCTGGGCTTTCACTAACGTCAACGAGCGCTAGTTGAGCCCCCTCGTTTGCAAATCTTCTAGCAATAACATCGCCAATTCCGCCGAACGCCCCTGTAATGATAGCCACCTTATTTTTCAATTTCATTTTCTTTTCCAAACTTATTATCTCTCACCCTGAAAATTATAGGCGGATAGTAGCACAAAACCTCTTTCTCAAAAATAATAGTACGAGGAACACGGCATTTTGAATCTGGGAGTACTACTAATATTCTATAAAATTCCCTCATAGACTAAGTATTTCTAGTTATCTGCATGTGCAAAATAGAACGATATTATTAGAAATAGGGTCTATACCGTTACTGGGGACTGTTTCTAATTTCGTTGGCATCTGGAAGCCAGAGAAGAACACACCTATGTCCTCTGAGGACGTGTTTAACGGTCTGTCCAGTGATTATTGTTGGAGCCAAGAGGGAGACTACTCTAGGAAGTTAGAAAAATCAGTGAAATGGATTTATTATAAAAAACTGTTAGGACTAAGTGGTAAAATTGATTGGTTCGATCTTCGATCGCATAAATGCGGGTCGGGCTGTTAGACGATGCCACCAATCCTCGCAAAGCGGATAATTAGCAAGTACTATACCGCGCTCCGCGTGCTCACCAATACGCACAATATAAGGTGAAAGGTGGATGTCAGCGAGTGAGAAGTCTTCTCCTGCAAGCCAAGGGTCATTAGACAGGCTTGCCTCAATACGATCAAGCGTTTGGCTGATAATGGCTATAGCATGGTCTATCTCGTTTTCTGTAAAAGGCTCACGCGCAACGCGGCGCCAATCTTCTCGACGGTTTGGCATTGGTATTAATTGTAAGCGCTGTGTAATTTCTTCATCGCTCCAACGCATTGCCGTCGGGCCCATCATGCGGTTCCAGTTCGCCACCTGGAATGCTCGAAGTACAACTTCATCAACCCATTTAGACCACACACGCATGCGTGCGAGAGCCCGCTGTTCAACAGGGCGCAGTGGTACATCTGGAAACATCGCGTCAAGGTATTCACAAATCACAGTACTCTCTATAATTACATCATCACTATGAACAAGCGTTGGAACTACCCCATTTGAGTTGAGTGAAAGGTATTTCGGTGAATGTTGTTCAAATTTGAGTAAATCAATAATTATGCTTTGATAAGAGAGTCGTTTTTCTTCAAGCGTGAATCGTACACGTCGGGACGCACTCGATTGCCAAGCATGGTAGAGGGCCAGATTCGAATTTGACGGTTCCATATCGTTCGCTCTTCAATAAATCAATCTGTTAACACTTTGAGACCAAGGATTAGCCTTCATATGAGGTAGAATTATCATAAACTTTTATCTAAAAATCTACCGGCAAAATAGTCTAATAATTTACAGGTCACCTGTTTTTCTGAGCTGTCTTGGAGACAGAAATTTATAATCCAATCCTGCTAAAATTGTTAGCATAGCCGCTCATAACGTGAGGACAGCTTTGCTTTAAGTCCGTCATTTAGATGATTAGAACTCTGGTTTCATGGTTCGTAGGTGAAAATAAAAAGGTGGCAGATATTTTTACAGTAAGAGGGACGCATTCTTCAATTGAACCTAATTAATGATTTAAAAAATATATTGCAGGATAGTAGCAACTAGGTAACCTGAGAATAAGATTCTCTATCAGGAGGGGAAATATCATGCAACTTGACCCACAGGTGCAGGCTATTGTTGATGAAATAAATGCTGTTGAGTCGGGTTCATTATGGGATCGACCGATCGCTGATGTGCGGGCTGATTTTGATGATCTGGTGCTCAGCTTACAAGACCCAGGGCCGGAGGTTGGCCGTGTAGAGAACCGCAACATTCCGGGGCCGCACGGGTCAATCCCAATTCGTATCTATTGGCCGAAGGGAAACAACGCTGGTAAGCCGCTACCAGTCTATATCAACTATCACGGTAGTGGTTTTGTTGTGCTGAGTATTGATACCCATGACAATGTTTGCCGGTCACTGTGCGAGGGTGCCGGTTGTATTGTGGTAGGGGTTGCATACCGCAAAGCGCCTGAGGATAAATTTCCAAAACCGACTGATGATGCTTGGGCATCACTGCAATGTATTGCAGCACATGCTAACGAAATAGGAGCAGATCCATTGCGCATTGCTGTCGGCGGAGATTCCGCCGGTGGCTGTATCGCCACGGTCACCGCGCAGAGAGCAAAGCGCGAAGAAGGCCCACCTCTGGTTTTTCAACTGCTGGTTTATCCCGTCACCGATACGCGCGAGGATCGGCCTTCCTATAAAAACTTTGGTGACGGTTATGTTTTGACGGCCGAGGCTATGGCTTGGTTTTTCGATTGTTATTTCAATAACGAAGCTGAAAAGTCGGATCTTGCTGCAGCTCCGATTCGTGCCGATGATTTGGGTGGTTTGCCACCGGCACTGTTGATGACAGCGAGTCATGACCCTCTCTACGATGATGGCGTCGCCTATGCTAAAAAACTCAAATCCGCTGGCGTGCCGACTGAATATCTCAATTATGAGGGGCACATCCACGGTTTTTGGACGGCCACAGCGCGTATGGATGTTGCGGCTGAAGCGCAGGCAACGGCTTGCGCAGCGCTTCGTCAGGCATTTGGTACGAAGTAGGAAAAAAATCGGTGACTAAATCCGAAGTTGATGCATTGATTGTCGGTGCTGGTTTTTCTGGAATCTATATGCTTAAGCGCTGCCATGAGCTTGGGCTCTCGGCGCGGGTGATTGACACCGCTGGCGATGTTGGCGGAACCTGGTATTGGAACCGTTATCCTGGCGCGCGTTGCGATGTCGAGAGCACAGCCTACTCCTATTCCTTCTCTGACGAATTACAACGCGATTGGTGCTGGACAGAACGCTATGCACGTCAGCCGGAAATTCTTACCTATATAGCGCATGTGGTAGACCGATTTGATCTCCGACCAGATATGCAATTCGAGACCAGGGTTGCCCGAGCGTCGTTCGATGAGAGGTCAAAGCGCTGGGGGATAGAGACGGATGGCGGTGAATATTTTTCTGCCAAATATTGCATCATGGCAACGGGTTGTCTCTCTACGCCAAACCTTCCTAATTTCAGGGGTATGGACACCTTTAAAGGTACTATCTATCATACTGGACGATGGCCGCATGAAGAAATTAATTTTACCGGAAAACGGGTCGGGGTAGTGGGGACGGGTTCGTCCGCAATACAATCTATTCCCGTACTGGCAAATGAGGCTGCGCAACTTACAGTTTTTCAGCGAACGCCCAACTTTAGCGTTCCAGCCTTCAATGGTCCGATCGATGCCGATGTCGTCGAGATGTGGAGAACGCAGCATCGGGAACTTCGACAACGCGCGCGCGTTGCGTTCTCAGGAGATATTTTTGAGGTATCCAAAACTTCGGCACTCGACCTTTCTCCAGAAGCACGTGACAAAGAATTCGAGCGACGTTGGCAGCAGGGTTCATTTAATTTCTTGGCTAGCTTCTCAGATCTTATTACCAGTAAAGCAGCAAACGACTATGCGGTAGCGTTCGTCCACAATAAGATTCGTAGTCGGGTAGACGATGCTAATGTTGCAGATCTGCTATGCCCACACGATCATCCATTCGGGACGAAGCGGCTCTGCGTCGATTCGGACTATTACGAAACATTTAATCGCGACAACGTCAGCTTAATTAATGTGAAAGAGGCTCCGATCGAAGAAATCACACCTCGAGGCCTCAAGACTAGGGATAATGAATTCGAGTTCGATTCGATCGTGTTTGCAACCGGCTTCGACGCAATGACTGGTGCTCTCTTGAATATCGACATACGTGGTCGCGGCGGCATTGAGTTCAAAACAAAGTGGAGAGATGGCCCTCGAAGTTATCTTGGCATAGCGGTGGCAGGTTTTCCCAATCTTTTTACGGTCACAGGCCCTGGTAGTCCTTCGGTGCTCAGTAATATGATGACTTCGATTGAGCAGCATGTCGAATGGATAGCCGATTGTATACAGCATATGGAAACCCATGATCTTGCCACCATCGACGCAAATACTGAAGCCGAGGACAAATGGATGCAACATGTGACTGAAATTGCTGATGACACTCTCTTTTTTCAATCTAATACCTGGTATGTTGGGGCTAACATACCAGGTAAGCCACGTGTCATTTATCCCTATGTAGGCGGTGTTGGCAATTACCGTGAAATTTGTGGTCAAATCGCCACAGAAAGCTACAAGGGCTTTACCTTGCTATAGTTAATAGAGTGATTTACGTTGGTTATATTCTGCCGTTCAGTATAGTTTTAATAGTGTAGTTATGATTTTCCCCATTTTCAGGTCAAGTTTTAACCAAACTTATTATTGTGAGCTTCTTCAGATAATCTTTTCACACTACGACTGAATAAATTTGCCATGACACGGCAATCTAAAGCCCCTGCGTGCTGGATTGCCTCATTTCCTTTCCAGCCTTCTAATTCGCTAAATGCTTCGTCCAGTATCCCTTCAAGCAGAGACAGTCTAGCTTCTGCCCATTCCTTGGAGTCTTCCACAAGCTTCTCTTCCTTTATAATGGCCGAAAAATTATCTTCGATATAGTCACGCATAAGGCCACGACTGGTTTCATAGATATGTTTATTCATGATTACGCCCTCCTCGCATAAAGAGTATCAAATTTATAGATGACACAAAACCCCTAGCACATGACTTTTAAAATTTTATTTTCTTGATCTTTTGGGATGGGTTGTTGATATCTGGGAGGACGAAACAGCTACGTCTAAGTCTTCTGAGAACGTGTTTGGTGGACTGTCTTAATACCTTACTAATTAAAGACCAACATTACAGTTGGAGACGTCACTTAGGGGGAAGTAATTCACGTATCTTTGAAATTATGATACTCTTGGTAGAAGGGAGGAAAATATGTTGCGAAACCATAGATTTCCTTCGGTCTCACGGCCGTGGGTCGACCTAAAGGCGGATCTTAAGAAGGCTCGGATAGGTGACCTTGCTTGGGCTCACGAGCGAAACTTCAGGGCAGCTTATTACGTTGGCGAAGAGGTATTGGAAATCGCCAACGAAGCTTATGATAAATATAGAGCTGAAAATGGATTATTTGCGGGAAGTGCATATCCGAGCTTAGCACTACTTGAGCGAGAATTAATTGAGGGTGTTCTCGACCTTCTGCACGCTCCAGAGGGGGCTGGAGGTTCGACGACTGTTGGGGGAACTGAAAGTATTATTATGTGTATGAAGGCGGCGCGTGATTGGGCGGCTGCGGAGCGGCCA
>CAYRUX010000020.1:0-7629 GCA_964427515.1 uncultured Rhizobiaceae bacterium | reverse complement strand
ATGACCCGGAGTGTTGCCGATGGTGCGTTAATGCAGAACGTTATGTCTGGGCCACACGACGTTGACATATGTTCCCTTAGGACCCGTTTGCGCCTTCCCCAGACGTTTGAGGGTATCGAGGGTTGGAAAATTGCACTTTCTATGGATCTTGGATACAAAGTGATTGACCCAGAAGTTGAGGCTAATACGCGCCGAGCCGTGGAGGTATTCGAAAGCCTCGGTTGCACAGTAGAAGAGGTTGATCTTGCTTGGCACTACGGGGTAACTGATGCTTGGCTGGCGCACTGGCAGGGCCTGTTCTGGGCTGTCTGTGGTGGACTATATCCACGCTGGCGGTATGAAATGGACCCGTTCGTTGCCAGCATCCTAGAGGCGGGGAGCAGGCATGACGCGACGCGAATGTACAATGTAAACGCCGTGCGTGGCGAGATGTATAAAACTCTGGCACCCGTGTTGAGTAAGTTTGACATCTTGATTACGCCAACGCTCTGTGTTCCTGCAGTAAAGGCGGATCATAGTGAGGCCGATTTGGATTTTTCGATAAATGGTAAGAAGGTTCCGGCTTATCTGGGTTGGCTTCAAACGTACCCGTTCAATTTAATGAGCCAGTGTCCAGTAGCTAGTGTGCCTAGCGGGGTATCAAATTCGAGTGTACCTACAGGCCTTCAGATCATTGCAAAAACCTATGACGACATGAGTGTCTTTCGTGCGGCAAGTGCGTTCGAGGCTGTCAGGCCTTGGCGTGGGAACCGGCCGGATATCTGAGTTTTAGAAATAGTTATTAGAATCGTTGCAAACAATAGAAAAATGATAAAAACAAAAAGGGGGGGGTGTGGTTAAGAAGCTGACCAAAGCGCAGATCAACGACATTAATCTTCAGTACCTGCCGCGTCTGACGGTGAAAAACGCGGAAGAGTACTTGCAGAAATCTGCAAAGCGCAGTGCCCGGGTACGCAATAAGCTTTCCGGTCGAATCGATGTGCCGTACGGCGGCACCTCTGGGCAGATGCTCGATATTTTCCCCGCAGCACGCAAGGGTGCGCCGGTGCATGTGTTCATTCACGGTGGTTATTGGCGCTCGCTTGATAAGGACATCTACTCCCACTTGGCTGGGCCGATGGTTGCAGCCGGGGCCACTGTAGTTTTGCCAAATTACGATCTCTGCCCGAAGGTGCGTATCACCGATATTGTCCACCAAATGCGACGGGCGATTATCTGGGTTTACAAGAATATTACTAAGCATAACGGCGACCCTAAAAGGATCTACGTATCCGGCCACTCCGCGGGAGGTCACCTCACCGCGATGATGGTTGCGACAAACTGGTCTAAGGAGGGTCGACTACCGAATAATTTGATCAAAGGATCAGCACCTTTAAGCGGACTGTTTGACATCCAGCCACATCGCTACTCGCAACTACAACCGGACATCCGATTAACGGCCAAGGAAGCTAAGGCTATGAGCCCCATGTACTTACCGCCTATCGCAAAAGGATCTTCAATTATCGCCGTGGGAGACGCCGAGCCAGACCTATTCCATTGGCAGTCACTCGAATACGCAGCCCATCTTAGGTATAACCGCATTAAGGTGGATTACGTATCAACGCCGGACGACAATCACTTTTCTATTACAGACCGGCTCGGTAACGGCCGGGATCTGTTGACTAGGGCATTGATTGCGCAGATGGGTCTATAATCAGTCCAAAACTTTTTTACCGGTTAAGTAACCAACTACCTTTTTCGTAATTAAGGAGCTCCAGCCGTTCAATATTTTAGACTACCGTTAAGTCTCCGCAGTTTAATAAAAATATGACAGATAAAGGTTATGGACTTTTCGATTTAAGCTATGGCCTCAGGTGTTTGACCAGAAATTCACACCCGGCCTTAACTGATTCTTCAAGCCGTGACATATAGGGGTCGTAGTGTGCGCAATCTAGCAATAACAGTTTCTTCGGCTCCAAGGCCCGGTTGTATGCGTCCAATTGGTCTCGGGTTGGGACGCGGGTGTCGTGAGCGGCAATTACCATAAGCAGGGGCGTCGGGCTGATCCTGTGTATGAAAGACCACGGTTCGTATTCCAGCCATAGATCACGGCTACGGAGCGTTACCTCGTTGCGGTAAGCGGTGTTCTCACCCATCTTTTCCGCCCACATGGCAGTTTCACCACCGTGCTGGTAAACGGGAACAGTAGCTGGCGCATAACCGCGGGCGCGATGGTCATAGTCTTGATAGATACTATCCAGAAAGGCCGGCATTTCCGGTGCCGTCACCATGTGTTCGATGGCACCAGAGCCAGAGGTAACGGGTACCTGGCTGACTACACACGAAATACGGCGATCGACCGCGCCGATTATAAGAACATGTCCACCGGAGTAACTGGTGCCCCAGAGACCGATGCGGTTCGTATCTAGCGATTCCTGAACGCGGGCGTGAGAGACAACCTCCCGCATATCGCGAATCTGTTGCCAGGGATCGACTTCCTGACGGATTTCACCGCCGCTGTCGCCAAAGTTCCGGTGGTCGTAGACTAGGCATGCGAGTCCTGCCGATTGAAAGGCTTTGGCATATGGTGTGAGGCCCATATCCATGAGTGCGCTGAAACCATGGCTCATCACTACAGCGGGGTGAGGCCCAGCACCGTCCGGAAGATAGATTCGACCAACCAATTGGACACGGTCAGTCATGATCATTCTGATCTCACGAATTTCCATTATATTCTCCTGTAAATTGCTACGCCGCGAGTTACATTATTAGTGGTAAGCTCAATGATGCTGAGGTACATGCAAGTTATAGTGAGAACCACACACATAGTTAATTCACCTTCTTTGCATTTTGTGAAATTGACGTTATATCCTTTCTTGTGATCATATGTTTATAAGGAAAAAAGGTGAACCCAAACATTTTAAACGAAAAGCTAAATCAAATTTTTGGGTACAAAGATTTTTTACCTGGACAGCTCGAAATAATTCAACACATAATGCTGGGTAGCGATATTCTTGCCGTGATGCCTACGGGCGCTGGGAAATCACTCTGTTTCCAATTACCTGCTATTCTCCATAAAGGTCAAACAATAGTAGTATCCCCATTGGTGGCATTGATGGAGGATCAAACGGCCGTACTTCGAGATGTGGGAATTAATGTAGGAGTCATTCATTCTGGCATGCAGCGCGACCAAAATATTCAGGAGTGGAAAAGATTCTCTGCGGGGGAGTCTAAGATATTATATCTCAGTCCCGAGCGGCTTATGCAGGAACGTATGCTTGCTTATATAAAGAAATTGCAGATAGATATGTTTGTAATCGACGAAGCACATTGCATAACCAAATGGGGCGCCGGATTTAGACCTGATTATGAGGCATTGTCTAGGTTAAAAGAGCTTTTTCCTGATGCCATAATAGCGGCCTTTACAGCAACAGCAGACAAAGCTACCAGGGCAGATATTGTAGAAAAACTCTCGGGTGGAAATTCTCAAATTATTGTTCGAGGATTCGACCGGCCCAACCTCTTTTTATCTGTTAATCAAAAACATGATACAAAAATTAATCTCCTTTCATATTTAAAATCTAGAAAGAAACAATGCGGAATAGTGTATTGCCTCTCCCGCAAGGAAACTGACGAAACTACAGCTTACTTAATCCAGCATGGGTTTAATGCGCTCGCTTATCATGCGGGTAAACCAGCTGACTATAGGAAAGAAGCCCAAGAAAGGTTCATGGCAGTTGATGACCTTGTAATGGTCGCCACAATTGCTTTTGGTATGGGGATTGATAAAGCAAATATTCGTTATGTTGTTCACACTAGCCTGCCCGGAAGTATCGAATCGTTTTATCAAGAAATTGGACGGTCCGGTAGAGACGGCAATCCGTCTGATACTATAATGTTTTACGGGCTTTCCGATATCGTTAAAAGGCAAAAAATGATTTTCGATGGTGAAGGAGATGAGAAGTTTAAACTGTTTGAATATAAGAGGCTTGAGGCACTTATTGGATACTGTGAAACGACTAATTGCAGACGAAAAGCACTCTTAGCGTATTTTGATGAGGAAATTGATCATTGCGGCAATTGTGACAATTGTCTCAACCCGCCAACCGTTGAAGATTACACTCTACAGGCTAATATGTTGATCTCAACTATCCAACAAACGGGACAATATTTTGGAACAAACCATATCGTTGATATTGTTAGAGGTGCTGAAACGGCCAAAATTCGGTCGAAAAAGCACCAGTTATTGCAATGCTATGGTTTAGGCAAGAAGTACCCTAAGTCTTTATTTCAGTCTCTCTTGCGCCAACTTATTGCATCCGGATTTCTCAGGGTAAATCTTGCTAAATATGGGGCTGTTCAGCTAACTCAAGACGCTGAGTATATTCAAAATGGACAAAAACTATTTCACGCTAGGATAGTGTCTAAAAATTCAGACCATATCTCAAAGGCAACTATAGTAGAAGATGCTGACATCCCAGATAATGATCTTGACCTTCTTCAAATTCTCAAGAAGTTAAGGTTAAAAATATCCAGAGACAAGAATGTTCCAGCTTTTGTTGTGTTCACTGATCAATCTTTACGTGAGATGGCGGCAAGTCGGCCGCAAACCGAGAAAGAATTTGAAAAGATTAAAGGCGTTGGTCAAAAAAAACTGAAACAGTATTTTTTGCCTTTCACAGACGTAATTAGAGAGTATTTGGATAATAAGCTGTGATTTTGGATGATCAAAAGCAGTCGATTTATTGTTAGGGTGGTTTTGCTCGGCGGTTATTCGGGGCAAAATTGGTCTCGTTAAGGAATTAAACTATTATAATGTTAGCATATAAGATTAGAAGAGAGACCTTTCGCTGCCAAACTATGAAGGTATTGTTTACACAAAAATTCCAGAGTACCCACAATTGTTCAACATGTTTGATATTTATAAGCTCAGGATTGGTCTATCAAGTTCACACACTGTTGGACTAATGATATTCGCTGGGTGATTTGGGTCGTTTCTTCTCGGGTGCCGACACATAGGGCAAGTGAAGCGAATTGGCTGCCAATTGTATGGGTTTCTTGCATTTACAAGGGACGCTGGGCTGGCTGTAACCGTCGTGGAGCGTTGATAGGGTTTCCGTGGGTAAGGAGCATGTGCGATTTATAACTCGAAGGTTGTAAAAATATGATCGACTTAACTGATAATTTATATCTATAAATCAATTGTTTATACAATTTACATATTGTAATACTTTATAATCTATAGGAAATAATATTGTTTATTATAAAACAGCAGTTTCCGTTTTAACCTATTGGTAATAAACAACTTGTTTACGTCGTTAATGTAGTTGGCAGACAAAATTTGTATTAAGACAGGAGTTTGGAGTAGGCTTTAGAAATGCAGATAATTCTTACAGAATCCATCTTCAGTTCTGGACTTGTCTCAGGAATGGTGGCGGCTGACGATAACTGCGTAAAATACAACGCAACTTTGGGGGTAGTTGTTTGATGGGCTATACGATTACCGAAAAGATACTCGGGCGAACAACTCAATCTGGTAAACCCGTCCGAGCGGGCAGCGAAATAGAGGTCAAACCAGACTATGTGTTGGGTTACGATTTTCCCGGTTATCTCGATCTAATATTCCAGCAAATGAAAAATGAGTTTGGCATCAAAAAAGTTATAGAACCTGAACGCTTTGCAATCTTCATTGACCATATGGTGCCCGCTAATACACCTGAGGAAGAAGACCTCCACATAGTAACCCGCAACTGGTGTGCGGAAAATAAGGTCAGACTTCATGAACGAGAGGGTATTGGACATCAAGTTGCGGCCGAGGCCGGTTATGCGGTACCGGGTGGTTTTGTTGTGCACTTTGATGGACATGTCTCACAGCTAGGTGCCTTTGGCACACTCGCGATAGGTATCCATACACAACTTCTTGAAGCATTCGTCCGTGAGCGGATTACCTTCACTGTACCTGAAACCACGCGCGTGAATCTCACTGGAATACTTCCGCCTGGCGTTATGGCTCGTGATGTATTCCACCATTTGGTCAGGGTTTTAGGGCCGCGCTCTTGCCGTTTTCAAGTATTGGAATTAGGAGGGTTTGCTCTTAAAGGATTGTCGCTTGAAGGACTACAAACAATCACTGGACTCGCAATGTTTACTGGCGCACTGACGGCTATCTGTAATCCCGATCAACGTGCGATCAAGTACGCTCAGGAACGGTGTCATCTAAATATGAATCCGGTATCAAGCGATTCGGATGCGACATACGCTGCAATTCATAATGTCGACCTTAGCAACCTTGCGCCACTGGTGGTGGTACCACCCAATCCCGCTGGTACGGCTGAGCTTACTGAATATACAGGGCTCGACGTACAATCTGGCTATCTTGGTTCGTGCGCCTCAGGAAGGCTGGAAGACCTCCGTGCAGCAGCAAACGTTCTCAGGGGTCGTCGCGTAGCACCCGGATTCCAACTACATATCGTGCCTACAAGTCAAGCGATAATGGCATCTGCAGCAAAGGAAGGGTTGTTAACGACGTTAATCGAAGCTGGTGCCTTCGTTACCTCATCCTCTTGTGATTACTGTTACGGCCGCATTGCGACAATGACAAAGGGTCAGCGTGCTGTTTCGACAGGTACGCTTAATGTGAAGGGCAGGATGGGAAGCCCAGAGTCTGAAATATTTTTGTGTAACGCTGCAGCCGTTGCTGCATCTGCAGTTGAAGGAAAAATTGCCGATCCGCGTAAATATCTTAAAGCGATAAATACGTGAGCCTTCCATCCCTCCATGGCCGTGTCGCCTATATTTTTTGTGAAGCAGACTTTGACGTCGACCAGATAGTAGGAGTTGAAAACATTCGCTTAACCAACCCCGATGAACTTGCTGACTGCGCTATGCAACGTTTTGACCCCCATTTTGCCGAACAGGTCAAGGACGGTGATATAATCGTGGGAGCTGAAAATTTTGGGTATGGTCACCCTCATTTTGCCCCAATGATCGGACTACGCCATCTAGGCATTCGCGCAATAGTGGCAGAGTCGTTCGCAACCGGATACTGGCGAGAGGAAATTGCAGAAGGTTTCCCCCAAATTGCCTGCCCAGGGATTATTAGCTGCGTGGAACGGTGGGACGTGGTTGAGGTTGACTGGAATACCAAAGAGCTCAATAATCTAACGCGTGGAACTTCTCTTCCTATCACACCTTATACCAACTCTGAGCTTGGAATGTTGCAAGCAGGTGGTTTGGTTCCATATCTTCAAAAAAAGATATGACTCTCAAAATAATTTCGATAGCTTATCGAGCTTGTACGAGCCTGTTGGTGAAATTTTAAAGCATGACCCTCAGACCTTTATCATGTTCTCTATGCCGCTCGGTGGGTTCGGCCCCGGTCTCTGCCCTTCCGATGACGCGAACGCTTGCCAAGTTTTTGCAATTTGTGCTTAGTCTTACCAGACTGACACTTCACGGGTGTCCCTCCAACAATATTAATCCTAACTTTGATCAGGTTTTCTATTTTATTAAGAGATAATTGTTCAGATGGGTCACAAAGTGAAATTGCTATGCCCGATGCAACAGCGCGTGCTGTTAGGCCAATACGGTGAACATAATCTTCAGCAGTGAGACGTAAGTCATAGTTTATAACGTGCGAAATACCATCAA
>CAYRUX010000019.1:0-10914 GCA_964427515.1 uncultured Rhizobiaceae bacterium | reverse complement strand
TCGGGTCCATACTATCATTAAATTCGCTTGCGAGCAATTTTGTATGATTAATTTTAACGACTAGCAATTGAGTATTATTATGAAACTAGCAACCCCGCTGGCTGCGGCGCCTAATGATGATGGCTATGCTGATATCGCAACTCATGACGCTTTTTCACAAGGTGTGCCACACAACACTTTCGATCGATTGCGCGAAAATGATCCGATTGCATGGTTTCAAGAAGAGAATGGATCAGGTTTTTGGGCAATTACCCGTTACGACGACATTGTAGACTTTAACCAAAATTATCGACAGTTCACTACGACTAAAGGCATTCGTCTAGAAGAAATGTCAGCAGAGGAGATGGTAGAGCGCCGGTCATTAATGGAGCTCGACCCTCCACAACACACAGAACAGCGCAAATTAGTAAACAAGGCCTTTACACGAAAACTTATAGATACGTATGAACCACAGCTACGCGAAATTGCATCAAAAATTATAGAACAAGCGCTCAAAAATTCAGAATTTGAAGCTTTAGATGCAATTGCAAAGCCATTACCCATGAGGATGTTAGGACGGATTTTAGGGACTCCAGAAGAAGATGATAAGTGGCTAGTTGAACAAGCGAATCAAATGATCGCAAATAGTGACCCCGACTTTACAGACCACGTCAATGATCAAGTTGATACAGAAAAATATCGCTTTGCTCCGTTCCGGTCACCCGCTGGGCTTGAGATCTTTAAGTATGCTGAAAAACAGGCTGAATTGCGTCTCCGTGCGCCTGGTAAAGACCTTACAACCATGCTTTTACAACCAAAGAAGGATGGCACGCGACTAACTGAAAGTGAATATAAAAACTTTTTTGCCCTTTTCGTATCAGCTGGAAACGATACCACGCGTTACACTATCAGTTCGTCTCTGCATGCGATTGCAAATCGGCCAGATTTGTTTCTACAACTTCGAAATGCTGATGAAAATTTATGGGAGACTGCAGCAGATGAGTTTATCAGGTGGGCCTCCTCGACAATGCATTTTAGGCGCACTGCCCAGGAAGATACTGAACGTCATGGAAAGCTAATTAAGGCAAATGACAAGGTGGTTTTATGGTTTATTGCTGGTAACAGAGATCGGAGGTTTTTTGATGCACCCCATCAAATTGATCTCGCTAGAAAAAATAACCCCCACCTTGCGTTCGGTCGAAGTGGCCCCCATAACTGTCTTGGACTGTGGCTAGCTAGACTTGAAACCCGAATAGTTCTGCAAGAATTTGTCAAACGCGTTAAGTGTGTAAGCCAGTCAGGCCCCGTTTCCCACCTTCGTTCCAACTTTATTAATGGTATCAAAACATTACCGCTCTCAGTGCAGGTGGTTTAAAGTATCCTCTACATTTAAAGAGAGTTCAGATAATGTCGATATCACTCCTATTTTAAATGAGGTTTTCTGATGATCAAATATGACCGTATACGGGTTTTAGCATGTGACCACCTTAATCTTGCTCGGGGAAAATATTTGACGCCCGAAATTGCAAAAACTGGAACCACACATCTCTCCATTGGTACATATGCACTTGGTTATGATCGGGTCATGGTTCCCGCGCCAGGAGCAATGATGCTTGAAGGGTTGCCGGACATGGAAGCAACATTTGATATCGAATCTGTCCGGCCTGGGTGGGAAAAAAATACAGGCGTAGTAGTAGCAAACTTTCATAGAAACGGTAGCCCGCTCCCATTATGTGCCCGAAGCCGCTTGCAGAAATCTATATCAACCTGGCAAGATCGTGGCCTTAAGCCCCAAATCGGAATTGAGTTAGAAGGGTTTGTTTTCCAGAGACATGAAAATGGTAGCTGGGTGCCGTATGATACTCCAGGTGCATTTGTCTACGGAACAGGAAAGAGCGTAGACCCTGCCGGTCTTGTAGATCTAATATGGAAAAAAGCAATTGATTGTGAGTTACCCATTCAACTAATTAACACGGAATATGATTGGCCACAGTTTGAATTTACCCTCTCGCATACGGATGCACTAAAAGCGGCTGATGATGCCTTTTTATTAAGAGCAATGGCGAAAGAATTATTATTAGAGAACGGCTTCTTATTAAGTTTTATGCCGAAACCTTTATCGGATCGTGGTGGCAGTGGTTTCCACGTTAATCTAAGTTTTAGTGACAAAGCGAATAATAATGCGATGGAAAATAAAAACAATACGGACGGCCTCTCCAAACTAGCAAAACAATCTATAGGTGGTCTCCTGCACCATCATGAGGGTCTCACCGCACTCGTTGCCCCAACTGTAAATTCATATCGGCGCATTAGACCTGGCAATCTCGCCGGTTATTGGGCTAACTGGGGCCATGATCATCGGGGTGTAACAGTTCGAATTCCCGAACAACGGGGCAAATTTACGCGATTGGAGTGGAGACTCCCAGACTGCGCATCAAATCCCTATGTAGCTATCGTGTGTATATTAGAAGCAGCGTTCCTTGGAGTGATAAACAAATATTCTTTACCCCCCGAAGAAACAGGTGATTGTATTGAGAATGCCGACAGTACCTGCGTTGCACCAGAAACGTTGGGCTCTGCTCTGGAAGCACTTATGAATGATAATGAACTTACCGGCGCTATCGGCAAGTCTATGGTAGATCATTTTTTTGCAATTAAGACTAAAGAATGGAACGATTATCTTAATCATACAAGTGACTGGGAAACCGCATCCTACATTAATTTCATATAAACAATATCAAAATTATCGGAGAATACAGATTGGCTAAACGAATACAAATAGAGGGTATTGCTGTATCTCCTGATCATTATATCAATGGACAGCGAATTTCTTCTCCAGATACTTTTGAAGATCGCTCGCCTTTGAATTGGTCCAATCAACTAGCTAGGATTAGCAGAGGAAACTTAGATACCGCTAACCTTGCAGTAGAAGCGGCTAACAAAGCGTTTCCCTTATGGGCTTCGAAAACAGCCTCTGAGCGAGCAGCATATATGAACCGACTAGCTGATATTATCGATACGAATATCAGCACGATTGCAAAAATAGAGTGTATTGACATGGCCATGCTAGAGGAAAGTCTGCGTAAACGTGTCATTCCACGAGCCGCTGAAAATTTTCGCCTTTATGCGGAGCTGGCTTCAACGTATGAGGAACGTCAATGGACATCTAAAGGAACAAATAACCGGGTTGCCCGAATGCCAGCTGGACCCGCTTTAGTTATTACTCCGTGGAACGCACCCTTTATGCTTTCCTCATGGAAATGCTCGCCTGCCCTCGCAGCTGGCAATACTGTCATTCTCAAACCAGCTGAATGGTCCCCTTTAACGGCCTCTTTACTAGCTGACTTTATTGAGGAAGCAAACTTCCCTCCTGGGGTATTTAATATTGTTCAGGGAATAGGTGAGGAAATCGGGGCCCTACTTACCGACAACCCTTCTATCAGGCGTATTTCATTTACTGGTTCGACAGATACCGCCATAAGTATAGGCACATCTGCAGCAAAAAACATCGTACCATTCACTGCTGAACTTGGCGGAAAAAGTCCGTTAATTGTATTTGATGACGCTGATATTATATCAGCTGCTAATAAAGCTGCAGGCCAGTATGATGATTCTGGTCAAGTGTGCATGGCTGGTACAAGACTCTTAGTTGACCAGAAAATTAAAGAACCTTTTTTAGAAGCATTTCATGCACAAACAGATAAACACGTCTTAGGCGACAGCCGCCAATCAGGCACTACAATCTCTCCCGTTATTCATCCCGATCACCTTTCAAGAATTTCAGGATTTATTGATCGTGCTAGGTCAGCCGGAGATAAAATTATTCGAGGCGGAAAACGGTGGACTAATGATGGTTTATGGTATGAACCAACACTCATTGAGCCAAAATCTAATTCATCAGAAGTAGTCCAAAATGAAATATTTGGCCCTGTACTTACACTTCAGACATTTAGTAGTGAAGCCGAAGCAATCCGTTTAGCAAACAGCACACCCTACGGACTTGCTGCAATTGTGTATACGGGAAGTAAAGACCGAGCCATCCGTGTCGCAAATGCGCTCAGGGCAGGAACTATTTGGACTAACTGTTTTTTAATTCGGGACCTTACTGCTCCTTTTGGCGGCACAGGTATTAGTGGTATCGGACGCGAAGGAGGCGACTACGCTTTAGATTTTCATAGTGACCTAAAAACAATCCAAATTCTGGAAGATTCAGTTCAATAACTAACCCCAGCCAATTGATGTTGAAATACATATCTCAGCGACCATTCTCAGCACCTAAACTTATATAAAATAACTAATTTAGTATTAGTCTCGCTCTAAATCACTTTTATAGTGCTGCGCACCAGGTCCTCTCGGAGCTCTTATTCCTCGAAATTCCCAATCACCTCCCATAGCCGTAGCTACAACCTCCTCTGATTCAGTAGGTTGTGCACCAATATCTGAATTTATCGGGCATGGGCCTTGAACAATCCTATTCTCAAGACAACCCAAACCTTCCACCTCCACTTTAACAATATCACCCGGATTCACAGGACGGCTATTGGCGGGAGTACCTGTAAGGAGGAGGTCACCTGGCTCGAGAGTAATAGTGCGCGCAATATCCGCTACCAGATAATGCATGTTCCATTTCATCTCATTCGTATTACCGTCCTGCGCCAAAGTTCCATTAACATAAGTTTTTATTGACTTTCCCTGAAAATCCCAATTCGCAACCACCCCGGGCCCTGCTGGACACAGGGTATCAGATCCTTTCACCCTTAACATTGAACCAGCGTCTGTTTCACGGAAGTCATGGAGACCATAATCATTGGCGATAGTATAACCTGCAATATAGCCAGCCACTTCGTTAATAGAAATATTACGACACTGCTTGCCAATTACCACAGCAATTTCGCCCTCATAATTTAGCCATTTGCACCTTTCTGGCCTGACAACATCTCCTCTATGGCTATTAAGGGAAGTAACAGGTTTGTGAAAGTATGTTGGTGCAGGTGGCAATTTTGTAATATACTCTTCAACCCTACTGCTGTAATTAAGATGGACACAAATAATTTTTTTAGGCGTTGTTGGTGGCAGATGCTGAGCTTCAATTTCTTTTACCCTCCGGCCATCACCAGCCTCTAAATACTCTCCCTCCAACTTTACAACAACGGGATAGCCGTCCAAAAGTATTCTTCTTAACTCCATCTTATACTCCTAGTTGATGTATTAAATAGCACAAGATATGTATTCCATGAGATATTTTTAAGCAACGCTGAGGTAATGATGAAAGGCTTCATGTTTCCGAGAACACAAACTGGTAAGTCTTCGATTTTACCAGAGCCGCCCTGGCACTACTCAGGTACTATGCTAACGCTCGAATACCGAACAGACCCTGCTGCGGTTAGAGCACTATTGCCCGATGATGTTGCGCTAGCAGATGAGGATCCAGGTGCTATCGCAGTTATATGGGCGGATTGGCAAGCCTGTTCTGATAGTTTTGAAGAAATTCTTGATCCAGTACGTGCGCAATATAAGGAAGTATTAGTTGTCGTCCGATGCAAGTTTCAAGATCAACTCTATTCCCGCTGCGCATACATATGGGTCGATGCAGACTTTGCAATGATACGGGGACAATTTCAGGGTTATCCAAAAAAACTTGCCTCTGTATCCCTCACTAGGCCAGTTACAGTAGGGCGAGCCGGGCCAAGACTTGAACCGGGCGGTAAGTTTGGTGCTAGTCTTGCAGCTTATGACCGGCGCCTACTCCATGCAAGCTTTGAAATTGAGAAACCCAGTGAGCATGCAGGGTTTGTTAATGCGCTGCCGATGTTGCATAACCGTTTAATGCCCTCTATAGAAAATGATGGTAGCGATAGTCTAAACGAAATCATTACCATGTCGGCCTATAATGTTGATATTGGCAGGACATTTACAGGCCCGTTCACTCTTTCAGTAGAGCACTCACCCGTCGAGGAGCTTGAAAGACTACTTCCAAAAGAACTAATAGCTGGGTATTGGCGTGAAATCGGTTTTTCCTGGAAATCAGGTACTACACTAAAGCGACAGAACCTTCCAGAGACTTAATTGATGACAAAGAGTGTTCGCATATCCAAAGCGGAACATGAGGCTCTTAATAAAATAAAACGCCTAAATATAGATGTTCGGTCATTATCAGTCATGTCCAATGTCTTCCGCGTTGCTAATTCATTCCGCAATCATGCGGAATATACACTTTTGAGCAAATATGAACTTTCCTTTTCAGGTTTCACGGTACTATGGGTACTCTGGATCTGGGGGCCACGAGAGCCAGGTATTCTAGCTGAAGAAGCAGGAATAACGAAGGGTACGCTAACAGGAGTGCTAAAAACCCTGGAAGGTTTAGGATTAACCCAAAAGCAACCGCATAATACTGATGGCAGACGCCGTATTATTGAGGTAACTAGCAAGGGAAAACGCATATTTCGTAGATTACTACCTAGATTCAACGAACTCGAAACCTCTGTTACAAGAGGCCTTTCCAACAAAAATAAGGCAGAGGTCGTTAAAGCTTTAAGGTTAATCCTGCAACAAACAGAAAAATAGTAGTTTATTATTAGCAAAACGGCGGAAATGATCGAAGCTTATATCTAAACTATGTCTGTGTAGAGTTACTCCGTAACCGTCGGTTTAATATTCTGATTCATACGAAATAGATTATTTGGATCATATTTATTTTTTAATTCAACTAGACGGTTATATTTTTCCAATCCATACGCTTCCTTCACACGGTCCTCACCCTCATGATCTTCAGGACCAAGATAGTTTACATAAACTGAACTTGCAGTAAATGGTGACATTGCATTCCAAAATTCTTTAGTCCACGAAACGACCTTCTCTGCGTCATCAGCATGGGAGGACATCCCGCAAAGCAGCAAACTAAATCGAGCATCCCTATGGTTAAAAGCAGATTCAGTAGATGAAACGCGTTTAACCTGATTGCCCACCTGTTCAATCAAAACTACCGTTTCAGGAGCTGGAGCCTTTGAAACGTGATCAATTATCATATTTACCGCATCTTCATTAAGATCCTTAAGAAAATTGGATTTCCAGTAATTTTGATAACCCTCTGCGAAGACTTCATCAACTGCCTGCTGAAACTCCACATATGTAGTTGGATTAATCATATCTGCAACTGGATTTCCAAATTCTCGCAAAGGAGCAAGAAATTTCTCACCCTCTTTTATGCCACCAAAGTAACACACTGTTAAACCTACCACAGGCCGGCCTTCCAATGTTAGAAACCAAGCTAATGACACCAGTTCATCTGGGCCAGAGCGAGTGAACTCTTCGTAAAAAGCTAGTGCCTCCCGCGCAGCTTCGATAGGATGGAAAACTGTTCCCCCTATAACCTCTTTAACAGGATGAAGTCGGTATTTGAAGGAAGTAACAACTCCAAAATTTCCTCCGCCCCCCCGCAGACCCCAAAATAAATCGGAATTTTCTTCACGACTTGCCGTTACAAACTCACCATTTGCCGTTACAACATCTGCTGACAGTAAATTATCACATGCAAGTCCATGCATTCCAGCAAGCCAACCCCAGCCTCCTCCTAGAGTAAGACCGGCTATACCAGTACGAGAAACTGCACCTCCAGTGCTTGCTAATCCAAAAACCTGTGTCTCGCGATCATACTCTTTCCAAGTGGCTCCTCCTTCTGCCCGCGCTGTTTTATTTATAGGGTCAACATACACACTCTTCATCGGCGACAAATCAATCATTACCCCACCGTCACATACGGCATTACCAGAAACATTGTGCCCACCACCTTTAACTGATATGGGCAAGCCATTACATCGAGAAAAATTAACTGCCTCAATTACGTCTGATACACCTTCACAACGAATAATTAAGGCTGGATACCTATCGATCATGGCATTCCAAATACTTCGGGCAACATCGTACCCTTCGTCCTCGGGCGTCAACGCCTCTCCGCGTAGTTTAATCTTAAGGTCACTAATGAGGTTATTAATGATTGACATCTGAATTCTCCGCTAAAAAGATAGTAGGATTAAAATTTAACGAATATGATTTGTGCTTAAATAACTTCGGGATTAACGCTACATAATTTTTTAACTCAAAGTCTAGTACTGAATCTTTCTCTATACACTAAACATTTGAAAAGGATGAGTTTGATGAATGATACTTTCGGTGGCAGTTGTATGTGCGGCGCAGTCCGTTATCAATGTAAATCAGAACCTGTAGCAACAGTTGTATGTCATTGCCGGGATTGCCAAAAGCATACTGGAAGCGCATTTGCGACTGCACTATTTTTTTTAAAAAATGATATTGAAATTGAAGGTGAACTTAAGTCGTTTGATAAATCGACCGACGCAAATAATACAATGACGCGAACTTTCTGCGGAACCTGCGCTTCCCATCTGACCGAATTTTCGACAGGATACCCCGATCATATTGTTGTCCATGGTGGCACTCTAGATGATCCAACGCGAATAAAACCCGACTCTCAGTGTTGGACACCTAGGACACTTCACTGGACCCACGACGTCAGTAACTTAATCGGATTTGAACAAGATCCCGAATTTTGATATATGTTTATGAATTGATACCCTGCCCACCATAAACAACTAAGTGTACATTGTTACTAAGGAGCATGAGTGACAATGCTGTGTTGCAACGACTAGTTTTATACTAGATCATACTTAGATATGGGCGAGCTATGTCTTGCGGATGCCCTGAAAACGCTTCTTACCCTCGGTCCAACAAAATTCAAAAAACCCTTGAATTCCCTGCGGATAAAACATTGCGAAAATGACAATCAAGAAACCAAATGCTAATTCCCGGTATTCTATGAAATCTCGTAATGGTTCCTGAAGTGCCATCAAGGCACCAACTCCCAAAATGGGGCCCCAAATCCTCCCGAGCCCTCCGACAATCATCATCGCCAATAATAATAGCATAAGGGTTATGTTCAGTATAGTTGCGCCCGTTGCACCGTAGTGAGAGGCATAAAACCCGCCGGCCATCCCCGTGAAGAGTGAGGAAGCTGAGAAAATTAACATCTGATACTTAAATTTGCTGATACCACGACTAACGGCGTACTGGTTGTTATCCCGCAGGGCTTTAAAGGCAATTCCTATGGGACTCCGGACTATATAGATAGAAAAGGCAGTAGCAAATGACAGCATTGCAAGACCAATATAATAATCTCCCTTGATCCAATCTCTTCGACCAAGCCAATCACGCATGCCCAAGTCACCATACTTTGTCAAAGACATTGTACCGCCGGTAAAATATTCGCACCCCCCTGTTTTCATAGGTCTGAAGCACGCCACATCAGTTTGAATAAGTATTTGCATCACAGTAACAATGGCTAATGTAAGCAGAGCCGTATACACCCCGCTCACACGCAGACAAGCGGCGCCAATTACCAAAGCCGCTATGATTGCAAAAACTATCCCCACTGGCCATGACGCCCATAAAGACCATTCAGCATATTTTGCTAACCATGCCGTCGTATAAGCTCCCATTCCAAATATCGCCATTTGACCTAGCGAGAATATCCCGCCTATTCCCATCACTAGGTTCCACTGACTAATTATCGTTGCATAAATGAAAAAGACGATGAGCAGTCTAAACCAGTACATTTTCATTCCCAACCATGGCAATACGCATAATACCGCCAGAATGGCTAGTCCGATTAGAATATCTTTACTGTACGGTTTTTTTAAGAAGGCCGTCATATTCGGGCGACCTCTCTACTTCCAAATACGCCGTATGGCCGCCATAGAAGTGCCAGAATTACTACAATTAAGAGTACAGGATAGCCGTACCTAGCTCCTAATCCTAACTGAACGCCTGCCTCAACCAGCCCAAGTATGAGCGCCATATAAAGTGCGCCTGGCACACTACCCAGTCCGCCGACAACGCAGATTATGAACGCTTTCATCATAGGATCATATCCCATGTATGGCGCGAGACTAGCGATGGAGCTTATCATGATGCCGGATATTGCCGCAACGATTCCACCAATAGCGAGCACTTGCGCAAAAACACGGCCAACTGGAACACCATTTAACTGGGCAGCCTCTCGATTTTGGGCAGTTGCCCGTATAGCCCGGCCCATTTTTGTCTTTGTCAATACAAAGGTAAGAATAATAATTAATAGGGCAGTGATACCCATGATTATGAAATTCTGCCAAGGAATAAAGACGTCATCCATAAAAATGACCATTCCCTCGGGCATATCAACCGTTATACCTTTTTCTCGACCAATCCCAAAGGGCTGCTTCTCTGGATAACTACCGTATATCTTTCTAATAGCATTCTCAAACATCCATGCAAGCCCGAGAGTAGCTACTATAATATTAGTTTGAAAAACCGGACTTCTGTACATCCATTTTACAATACAATAGTAAATTAGAAGTCCAAAAGCTCCACTAACAATACAGGCAATTGGTAGTCCAAGCCAACTTGGAAGCCCCATATGCATGACCGTGCTAAATGAAATATAACCGCCGATAGTCAAAAGTATACCGTGCGCCATATTAAGCATGCCCAAAGCACCCCAAACAAGCGATAAGCCCACAGCACTAGCAGCGTAGATGGATCCCATTAAAAGACCGCTTATAAGAACTGTCAGCAATGCATCCATACTCAACTACCCAAATAAGTTTTTAAAAGGTCTCGATTCTGCATTAGTTGGTCAGGTGTTCCATTCCAAACGAAACGCCCAGTATCCAACAAATAGATTTCCGAAGCAAGGTCGGTTACCCGAGTTACATTTTCCTCAACTATTAAGATTGTACGTCCTTCTGACATTAACAAATTTATTACCTTGTAGATCTGCTCAATAACGATTGGCGCAAGCCCTAACGACGGTTCATCAATCATAATGACACGCCCATCTGTCATCAGCCCTCGACCAATGCCCAGCATCCTACGCTCGCCACCAGA
>CAYRUX010000018.1:0-13867 GCA_964427515.1 uncultured Rhizobiaceae bacterium | reverse complement strand
AACAATTATTATTCCCCCAAAAGTGTTGGGTCGCGCTCTAGATGACGGTTGTCTGCTAATAAAAAGTTCGTCCTCGCAGAGTTAGGGAGCAATATTGTGACTCATACCATCGATCCCATCACGGTTGGTGTAATCCGGAGTCATCTAGTTTCTATCGCCCGTGAAATGGGCGTCACCCTTAGGCAAACTGCCTACTCAAACGTTTTTAACGAAGGCTCAGATTTTTCTTGTGGCGTCTTCGATAGTATTGGGCGACTATGGGCACAGGGTGAGTTTTTACCCATTCATCTCGGGGCTCTTCAATTTGCTGTGCGAGAAGCCATCGAAGAGATCGGAATTTCTTCCTTTGAGGAAGGAGATGCAGTTTTATTGAATGATCCATATCGTGGAGGTACACACCTACCTGACCTTACCGCAATAACTCCGATCTTCTTCTCAGGAAAAATTATTGCTTTCGCAGCGAATAGGGCTCACCACGCCGATATTGGTGGCACTGTAGCTGGAAGCTTTTACAGTGAAGCAACTGAGAATTTTCAGGAGGGCTTACGTATCCCGCCAGTTCGTTTTGTTCGGAACGGAAAAGTTGACCCAGATTTAAGGGAAATTATTTTGAACAACGTACGGGTGCCCCGTGAAATGAGCGGTGACCTAGAAGCCCAATTTTCTTCGAACCGCACGGCTGTAAAGCGTACAATAGCCCTTTGCCAGCGCTATTCATTTGAAACAGTAAAAAGTGCTGCAGAAGAGATATGCACCCAGTCTGAGAAAAGGATGCGAACTACAATTGATACTTGGCCAAACGGATCTTGGTCTGCCGAAGATTTTCTTGATAATGATGGAATTAACCCAGAGCCAATAAGAGTTCACGTTGAGCTCACTGTTGAGAACGACGAGTTAAAATTTGACTTCAGCGGTTCATCCAAACAGGTTGCTGGACCTGTTAACTCAGTGAGAGGAATGACAGCGTCGGCTACGTATCTTGCAGTCCAGGCCGCCGTAGATCCAACTATACCTGCGAATGATGGAGCCTACCGGCCAATCAAAATATATGCACCGGAAGGCTCACTACTTAACCCGAAGTTCCCAGCGCCATGCACAGGCAGCAACGAAACATCACACCGTATTGTTAATGTAATCCAAAAGGCTTTTGCAGCATTACCTTTTGGACCGTCGGTTATTTCTGGAGATCACGGTTCATCCAATAATCTACTTATTTCCGCAGTCAGCGAAGTGGGCCAAGAACCAAGTGTATTCTATTCATATCCAGAAGGAGGTTGGGGTGCACTTGATGAAAAAGATGGAGAAAATGCACTCTTCTCAATAGTCGGAAACTGCAAAAATATGCCTGCAGAGGCTCTAGAACTAACCTTACCAATGCGATTACTCAGATATGAGCTCAGACAAGATACCGGAGGTGCGGGACGCCGCCGGGGGGGGCTAGGAACAAGACGAGATTACGAAATACTAGCTAATTCGGCATCGTTATCATTTGTGTCTGATCGGTGCATCTACGGAGCAAATGGTCTGGCTGGTGGAAAAGAAGGTGGGGTCGGTGCCTACCTCATCGATCGCGGCAATGGCACTGAACTTGCTTCACCTCACTTTGTCTCCAAGGGCACTCGAATTTCATTACAAAAAGGAGATATCGTTAGCCAATGTACAGCAGGTGGAGGTGGTTACGGAAAGCCAGAAGATCGCAACGATCATGACGTTAAACGAGATCTTAGATTAGGCTATATCTCAAAGACAGAAGCTATTAAAACTTATGGTATGAAAATAGAAGATGTCGAAAGCGCTAAACCTTAACATAAACGGAGTGTCCATTTAAATTTTCGTTTATGTATGATTTCCTGTTAGCGTCATGTCAGGAAATCTGTATCATCTTGTGAGGAATTGCAAGGTCAAGTTGATAAAAAAGATAGACGTATTTATCTTTAATAGACCACGCACAATATGTGGTCCATATAGTAAAGATTATATCGGGAGATCAAACTTATGAAAATCGGATTTATGCTACCTATGTTTGGGGTCATGGCGACCCATGATAATATGATCAAAATGGCGCATTTTGCTGAGGAAAAAGGTTTTGAATCGGTTTGGTCGCCTGACCATATTGTAATGCCAACAAAAATCGAAACCCCCTATCCTTATACGAAGTCCAGAGATTATATTGCAGACCCCAATGGCGCTCATCTAGAGCCCTTTACAAGCTTAGCCTTCATAGCAGGACACACTAAACGTGTGCGGCTTGGCTTCACCGTGCTCATCGCACCCTACCGCAATCCAATAGAAACAGCTAAGCAGATGGCCTCTCTTGACGTGTTATCAAATGGTCGATTGATCGTGGGCACGGGAGCAGGTTGGTTAAATGAAGAATTTGAGGCTCTAAATATCTCCCATGAAAGAAAATGGCCTCGAACTGATGAGTATATAAGAATATGGAAAGAACTCTGGACAGCTGAAGAGCCTAGTTTTGAAGGAGAATTTTATAGTTTCGCCGATGTTCGATGCCTCCCCCAACCAATACAGAAACCCCATCCCCCCATCACTATAGGTGGTAATGGAAATTCTTGTTTTAGACGCGTAGTTAATTTGGCTGACGGCTGGCAGGTTGTGTCGGAGGGACCTGATTTTACATACAGTAAGGGAGGTAATCTTGAAAACTCGCTGCAAGTCCTGCATAAGATGTCTGAAGAAAGCGGCAGAGATCCAAAGACAATAGAGATAACCGTCGTCGTAATAGCTGGCACCCCTGAAGGAGTTATACGAGATATACCAAGATACGAAAAACTTGGGGTGACTCGCTTAATTTTAGACTTTCCGTCATTTGTTTCTGATGTAGACGAGATGGCAGGTATGTTAGATATAATTGCCTCTGAAGTACCACTTGATTCGGTTGGAACAGACAATTAAAGGGGAAAGTCCAACAGATAGGGATGGTGATCGCGACAGGATTCGACCCTGTGACCTCGAGATTAGGAATCTCGCGCTCTATCCGACTGAGCTACGCGACCACTACCAAACGAACACTTGACATTCCTATATCGGTATACCCCACAAGTTAAATTGGAATGCAAATATTACACACAAATCGTTCACTTATAAATTATTCTGAAATATATTTTTTGTAAGATATTAAATAAATTGCTCTTCCCACAATAATATTTGAAACTAACAGTCAAGAATTTGGTGTTCTATTCGGCTGAGTTAGAGGCGCACAGCACTAGATAAACAAAGTCGCATGATATTTGCACTGTATGCACCAAACATACGAAACTAAAGAAGTGCTTTCAAAAGTCATAATATGTAATTATTTTTTTACTTTTTTCGTAACGGCAGTGAATAAGTTAACGCTAATATCTCTGTACCTGGATTAGAATTGTAAATACCAGCGTTTGAAATATGATGAAATCCAACACCAACTCTCGACCAATTATCAAAACGCCAGGCTAACTCACCTCCAGTCCTAAACTGAAACTCACCACCGAGGCTTTTGCCATCACCTTTGTGATAACCAACCAGCGCTGCACTCGGCGTCAAAACCATACGCCGCCCGAAATACAAATCCATACCTAATCCCGCAAACCCATATATTCCCTTGTCTCCAGTACCTGACAGACCAATAATTGGTCCGAACTTCCAGATTTTTATATTTGGTCGATATTCCCCACGAAATTCATAAGCTTTTTTATCATCGTTAATATCAAAAGCGCCGATACTAACGGATAAAAAAGAAGGTTTTTCTGAAAACGCGGGCTTATTAGAAAGAGTCAATAACCCAATAAAAAGTATTCCTAACACGCCAACAAAAACTTTGGATACGCTTACACTAAAAATCCAAGCAATCAATTTAACTTACCCCCATCCCATGAGAGGATTACGTATACGATAAACTAGTATTTTACCGAAATCCAAAACAGGCAATACAGATCCAACACTAGTCAAACGTGTTTTTAAATTTTTTATTTCACATGCATTAAGAAAGGCAACAGCAAAAATGAATTTCTAGCTTAACTTATTCGATATGGTCTATTATACCAACAGCCTTTTATGCAACACGAGTAGGGTTTAGGTGATAAAATCGTATAGACAGTACTTTCTCGGAAATGAACTTTTGCGCCTTTTTGTAATATGCCTCTTGCTAATAACTAGTCTATCGCTAACTAGTTGCAGTAAAAACCCCGCCACAGGCGAACAGAGTTTTACTGGATTCATTAACCAGAATCGAGAGAAAAGCATCGGGGCTGCAGAACACCCCAAACTATTAAAAGCCTTTGGCGGCGCATACAAAGATAAAAAATTGTCTAATTATGTAAAAGGTCTTGGAACACTATTACAAAGTAGCTCCGAACAACCCACACCACCCTTCACCTTTACTTTACTAAACAGTCCGATTGTTAATGCCTTTGCTTTGCCGGGTGGCTATGTTTATGTCACCCGAGGGCTTATGGCTCTAGCAAATGATGAAGCTGAGCTAGCAGGCGTTATAGCACACGAAATCGGCCACGTAACAGCGCGCCATACTGCCCAACGGATAAGCCGAGGCATGCTTACCAATTTAGGGGCAGCCGTAATTGGCGCTGCGTTGGGGCAGCCTATTCTGAAGGAGGCAGTTAACTATGCCGCAGGCGCATATGTACAAGGTTATTCAAGGGATCAGGAGTATGAGGCCGATCAACTCGGCATTCGCTATTTAACCAGATCGGGTTTTGACCCAACGGCGATGGCTACTTTCCTCAACTCGATGGGCAATGAATATCATCTCGCAAGACAACTTGCTGGGAAAAAAGGAAGGGATCCCTCAGTTGGGTTATTTTCTACCCATCCCAGAACTGAAGATAGAGTCAAAGAGGCTGCGAGCATTGCTAAGATGGCTGCAGAAAATACACTTGCCCGCGATACCAATATCTATTTGGACAAGATAGATGGAATGATTTATGGGGATTCACCTGAACAAGGCATAATACGCGGAAGAACGTTCAATCATCCAATCCTTCGATTCCATTTTACCGCACCGCCAGGATTCAAATTAAAAAATACTCCTATTGCTGTATTCGGAGAGCATCCTAAAGGCGCCATTATGCGTTTTGATAGTGATAGCTCATTTAATTCCTCAATCTCTGACCAACTTTATCTTACAAAAAATTGGGGTAAAAATCTAACTCTGGAAAACATAGATAATATTACTATCAATGGTATGACAGCTGCCACTGCAAGTAGTCGCGTCAACACAAGAAGTGGCACGCGTGACTTCCGTCTATTAGCTATCCGTCACTCCAACAATCTATTCTATCGTTTCTTATTTATTACTTCTCCAAGCCAAACTGCAGACTTCAACGAAGAATACCGTCGAACAACATTTAGTTTTAAAAAGCTAAGTAAAGCGGACGCAAAAAATATAAAACCTCGCCGGGTAAAAGTTATAACTGTGAAAGCTGGCGACACGGTCGAAACCCTTGCAAAACAAATGGCATTTGAAGAATTTAATATAGAGAGATTTCTGGTACTGAACGGATTACACGCTGATGAAACTTTGGCATTAGGTCGAAGATTAAAAGTTGTCAGTTACTAGCCCTAACACCAAATTAAGCTTCAATACGTTCAACTTCATCACCACTTTTGTTGAAACACATTGCTGTCAAAGGTCCGCCTCGACCACATCCGCTATCGATAGTAGCAGTCCAAGAATCAACATCCACTCCCCTACCAGCCGGATCAAACCCTCTAACTACTTTTTTAAAACCTGCGAATTGCTCTGACACTGAAGTAAAACCCTTGAAATTCCACCAAAATGCGTCCCCCTGTGCATCTAGAGGCCTATCGGGATCAATTCCAGAATTAACGAAGAGGAGTGTCTCCTCTTCTGTTAATGCAGCCCGTCGCAAAGATGCCATCAGCTCAATATGACCCTCGTGATTCTGCATATGCCGCCGCAATTCATTGGTCCATCGCGCTAACTCCAACGCACCTGATCGAGCCCTTCTTAGGGCTGTTTCTTCATCCCCTCCATAAGCAGCTAGCGTAGCCCTCAGTCCCTGCTCAAGCATCCAAACCAACACTTCAGAGGGACCAACAGAAAGATGCAGCTGTAAAGTCGTTTGCCACATTTCTTCTTGTTGACCACGTAAAAATACAATGTCACATGTATTCATAGGTGGAGCGGCCATTATCTGTCGACGAAATAAGAGCAGTTCATCAATAGTTCTTATAATAGACTTTCCGTACCCTATAAAATTTCCAAGGTAAACAATACGATCACCCTCTAAAATACGTTCGCCAAGCTTTGAATGCAAAACGGTAAGGCGTTCTACCTCACCATGAATAGCTCCCACCGCCCAAAGCCGGCTCGAATTCCTAAAAATGGCAAATTTGTTTCGATCCACGCCCTTTGGCACTGCTTTCTAGCGCTTCAGGCTACTCGCAGTACTTTCTCCAGTTCTTCTGTCGCTTGTTCAGTATTAGTATTTTCCATGGCAGCATATTCTCGAGCTAAACGCTCCAACGCTGCTTCGTACATTTGCCGTTCACTATAAGATTGATCTGGTTGGGTTTCATTACGATGCAAATCCCGAACCACCTCCGCAATTGATATAGGGTCACCCGAATTAAGCTTTGCATCGTACTCCTGCGCACGCCTACTCCACATTACCCTTCGGGTACGAGCCCTACCCTTCAACGTTGTAATTGCGCGCTCCATAGTTTGCTGCGAACTTAGCTGTCTCATTCCAGAGGACTTAACCTTTCCCAACGGCACTCGAAGAGTCATTTTCTCTTTGTCAAATTCAATCACAAATACAGTTAATACTTGATCTCCCACTTCATGTTCCTCAATACCCGTAATTTTTCCAACCCCGTGCGACGGATAAACGACATAATCCAATATTGAATATCCTCCCAGATCACTATGAGAAGGACTTGTGAGAGCATCTGAATCTTCAGTTTTGGAAGTAATTTTTTTCGTCGTTACCTTTTTTCTACTACCTTTTACTAGTTTTGATCCGTCCTTATTAGGAATATTTTTCTTTTTATTAGAACTCGGTCTACTTATCCTTTTGTTTTCTGTTCCCGCCTTCTTTGCTACTTTATTCTGCTTATTCACTACAGTGGTTTTCTTTGCTTTTTTAGTTTTAGCAACAGGCGAGACCCTGGAAGACTGAGCAGTTTTCGATTTACTAGCGGTCTTAAGAGCCGTTGCTTTCTTTTGTATCCTTAACGCTTTCGTTTTTGTTGCAACCTTTGATTTAGCCACACTCTTTGTTGATTGAGTTTTATTAGCCCGAGCAACCTTTTTACGAGTTAAGGGGCTGGCAATATTAGCAGATGTAACTTTTTTCCCAGTAGCCTTTTTTAAACTAGAACTTTTTGTCGGGCTTGCTGAATTCTTTACTGTCTTTTTAGGCGATACGGATTTCTTCATAGTTGACACTGACTGCTTCGCCTTCGATTTTGTGCCCACCGACTTCTTTACTGTCTTTTTAGGTGATACGGATTTCGTCAAACTCGTTTTTGTCCTTACGGATTTTTTCACTACCGTTTTTCGGCTCGCTGGCTTTTTTACGACCGACTTCTTAGTCCTACCTATCTTTTTACTCGCCATAACAACTCTTACCACATACCTATTAGAATCAAACAGAAATTAGCTAGAAACGGGGTATATGGTGCCATGCCAAAACATCCAACTAAGGCAATTTTAGTGGCCTAATCTACGCACTACAAACTACTCTTTCATGGCACACTATAAAACCCTAACGCAGGCACCTTTAACCACTGCTACAAATAAAACTCCCTCGCGCTTAGCTCTGGTAAATATCGACAAAAAAGTACAAATCAGCACCCTAAATACATTATACAATTATTTAGAAGCTAATTTCCCTCTCCTGGTTGATCAGAAAAATACTTCTCAAATTTACCATCTTCATCCTTAAAATTATCTGCATCCTCAGGCGGTTCGCCTTTACGAGTAATATTGGGCCATGACTCAGCATATTTCGTATTGATCTCTAACCATTTTGTTGACTGGTCATCACCACCTGTATCAGGAATTATCGCTTCAACTGGGCATTCCGGTTCACATACCCCACAATCTATACATTCGTCCGGATGAATAACCAACATATTGTCCCCTTCATAGAAACAATCTACCGGGCACACTTCAATACAGTCCATATATTTACACTTTATACACGATTCAGTTACCAAATAGGTCATGTTTACCTTTCCTATTTATTTGACGCACTTTTTTTATCATTGATACGACTAATTTCTACCCTTTGCTAGAACTCTTTGCTTGGCTTCTGCACGCTCTTTATCTGTAACATGCAACATTCCAGCAATTCTTTGAATCAAGTTACTTTCATAAGGATGCAATTCCCCGTCTGAGTATACCACGTACCAAAGCATTTCAATAAGCTTTAGACGCTCTTCTTGCCCATAATTTACACTAAATTGTTTAACAAAACGATATAAGTCCGTAGCTTCATGCTGCGCCACTTCAGCCTGCTGAATAAGCGTTTCACATTCTTCAGTAGATAGATCAAACTGTTCTTGAAGCACTCGTAATACTGCCGTGCGCTCCACATCATCATATTGGTCATCCAAACGAGCGGCCTCAACTAATAACGCTGCAGCGGCCAACTGTAGCTCGTCTGTACCATGCCTCCTAACCTCAGCACTGTTACTGATGTCTTGCGAAGAAGAAAATAGCGCCTTAATTCGATTAATCATTTTGGAGGGGTACCACAGCTATAGTAGCTAACTCAACAAAAGTTTCATATCTAGTGCTTAACCACCGCATTATTTAAGATAACACTCACTCTCAGGTTGTTGCATTTTATCACTGGAAGCAACATCTTCGTAACACTTTTGAGCCTCCGAGGCTGGCCCCCTCCGCTCAGGTATCGCAACGACCTTAATTACTCGTATCCTTTTCCCCTGTGGCAATGTTAAAATGTCTCCTTCCTTCAAAAGATAGTGGCATTTCACCACACGGCGACGGTTTATACGAATATGACCTCTCAAACATGCTTGCTGAGCCAAGACCCGTGTTTTATAGAATCGTGACCGCCAAAGCCAGTTATCTAGTCTTGTCCTGTTTATCAAACACTAACTCACATATTTAATTAATAGAATTCATATTACTCTTTTTGCTCTTTCTGGAGAGAAAAGTAGCTGCCAAGCTCGGCAAATGGTGAATTTGGATCAATTTTATTTGCTTTTCTACGCTTATTATTTCTGGTTTTGTTCATGGCATTGACCCTAGAAATATATAGACTTTTGTTTATTGCTCCCGATTCACTTTTTATAATTTTATAACCTAAGATCTTTAAAATTTCGCTAAATTTCTTTTTATCGCAGCCCGCTAAAGAAAAAAGCTTGGGATCCAGAATAAACGGGCCCGAGCGTGCCTTCTCTTTTAAAGCAGAAGCCAATCTTTCAGTCATATCAGCCCTTAAGACCCACGTCCCCAGCACAACATAACCCATTGCATTATAGGCACTCGTAGGAACATTTTTGTCCCGTGTAAAGCCTACTGCAGAGGGTTTGTACTCTCTCTTTGGTAACACCACCGCATTATTAACAGACCAAAGGAGCCGAGCAAATTCAGACTGGGGAAATTTTATCATTGGACCACAATAAATGCTTATGTACCCTATATGGATACCTAGCTTTTTTAATCCAGCCCTTTCTTTTGCAGTCAGGTTCAGGAAATGAGTATCCTCTTTAAATTTACTTCGGGGAAGGCACCCCAACGACTCACATACCTGAAACCCAATTCCCCTCGCCGCAGCCCTTAAGTTTGCCTTTTGTAGTCTGAACAGTGGCTTAACTCCTTCTTCGATACGCTTATTCAACCAAACTATTAATCTTTGACGAATTCGTTCACGTTGAGGTCCTGTCAAAGTGGTTGCATAAAGAAGTCGAAAGCCAGGTTGAAGCACACGCTTACTTTTTATTAAAGTCCCTATTATTGAGCCACGCCAGTAAATCAAGCGGGCATCGTTAGTAGTTGCCTCACCCTCCATTGCATCAAAAGCTAGAGAAAACACTTCGTCTTTATCCTCTGCTAGCCTATTTACTCTCCTACCAATTTCAGTGATTAAAACTTTCTGTGCTGCAGTTGACGTGACTTTACTCGCACTCTCCATGTCTTCTGGCAAGAACCGAAAACCTTCTAAACGACCAACGCTATGTCCCTCAATAGTTATTATTCCATGTTCGTTCACAGTAGTACTAAACTCAGAATTGCTTTGCATCCCCCTTAATAATGCTGCCGCACGACGATCAACAAAACGTTGAGTCAGCCTTTCATGTAGTGCGTCTGATAGCCTATCCTCTAAATCCCTGGTCAAGTCTTGCCAAGCCCTTGCATCCTGAAGCCATGTCGCTCGATGAGATATATATGTAAGTGTTCTGACGTGGCTGATACGGGTGGTAAGAGTATCTATATCACCATCGCATCTATCCAAATTACGTATTCGTTCACTAATCCAAGTTTCCGGTAAAGAACCTGACTCGACCAAGTGATAATATATATCCTCCACCAGACGAAAATGGCTTTCCGCCAATGTCCTACGGAAATCTGGGATTTGGCAAACTTCCCACAACAACCTTACCGAATCTTCACTTTGTGCCATTGATTGCACTTGTCGAGACTGAGTTAAAGCGAGAAGAGTTAAGTGATCATTCCCGTCCCGGATTTGCCTTAAGCCTGGCAATGGAGGACTTACATCTAAACTTGCCAATAGATGGTCTAAGCTAGAAAAAACAAGTTTGGTGTTTCTCCAAGATACTTCTTTAATTTTTAGGAATCGATGTTGTTCCACAGCATCCACAATATCTTTTTCAAATCCCGACAATCTATCTGTTGTGCCAAATGTCCCATTGGATAAATAACGACCGGCACGACCAGCTATTTGGGCTACCTCGGCCGCTTCTATCTGTCGAACGTTACGTCCATCAAATTTTCGATTGGCTGAAAATGCAACATGTTCTAAATCAATATTTAAGCCCATTCCAATTGCATCTGTGGCTATGAGATAATCAACATCTCCCGATTGGTACATTTCAACTTGTGCATTTCTTGTACGAGGACTGAGTGCTCCCAATACCACCGCACATCCGCCTCTCTGTTCCCGCATTATTTCTGCAATTGAGTAAACATCTTGAGCGGAGAAAGCCACTATAGCACTTCGCGGTGCTAATTTATGAAGTTTAGTACATCCCCGATACGAAAGCTCGGAGTAACGAGGTCGCGAAATAAAAGATGCTTCAGGCACTAATTTGCGAATTAAGGAACGAATTGTGTCAGCACCGAGGAACATTGTTTCGAAAACACCACGAGCATTCAATAACCGGTCTGTAAAGACGTGGCCACGTTCTCTATCATTTGATAACTGAATTTCATCTATTGCAAGAAAATCAAATGTTCGATCTAGTGGCATTGCCTCCACGGTTGCAAGAATATAGTGCGGATTTTTGGGTGTTATTTTTTCTTCGCCCGTAATTAATGCAACTGACTCTTTGCCCTCGATTGCGACAACCTTATCGTATACTTCTCTAGCTAATAATCTGAGTGGAAAACCGATCAAACCAGACTCGTAAGCAAGCATTCGCTCAACCGCCATATAAGTTTTGCCAGTATTTGTTGGCCCGAGGATCGCTGTAATGCGATTTTTGGAATATAGATCACTAGACATAATATAAAAATTAGACTTGAGACTTTAAAATGCAACCTAATCTGTTATATGCGTATCATAAATAGTTCATTATGGGGACTTGAACAGGAACACAGTCCAACACATATTGCTCGGGGTTAATGATTGTTATTGGGAGATAATGAGTGATGAACAAAGCGCCAGAAAAGAAAAAAACGAGGAGAGAAAAAAATACCTCTACCTCTACAAACACAAAACAAAGGACAACAGAGTCGCATGAGTTTCAGGCTGAGGTCAGTAAACTTCTCGACTTGATGATCAACTCACTTTACAAAGAAAAAGACATATTTCTACGCGAGCTGATTGCTAATGCCTCTGATGCTTGCGACAAGCTGCGCTATGCAGCCATCACTGAGCCAGACCTACTCAAAGGTGATACAAACCTCAAAGTGTGCATAACTCCCGATAAGGATAAGGGTATTTTGACAATTTCTGATAATGGAATTGGAATGAATTACGATGATTTATTGCAAAATTTGGGTACTATCGCTCGATCTGGTACCGAGGCTTTTCTGAAAAATTTGAAGGAAGAAAATACAGATGATCCAAATTTAATTGGCCAATTTGGCGTTGGTTTCTATTCCGCGTTCATGGTCGCGTCTCAAGTTGAGGTTTTTACAAAACGAGCCGGTGAAAAGGAGGGATGGAAATGGGAATCAAAAGGCAGGGGTAAGTTCTCCATTATTCCCGCCAAAGGGATAGAACGTGGAACGAAGATTGTTTTGCATCTACGTAAAGCTGAACACGATTTTTTGGAAGAATCTAGAATTCGACATATAGTCAACACCTATTCTGGGCACATTTCACTACCGATAGAATTATTGAATAACGAAAAGAAAGCAGAGAAGCTGAATGAGGGTTCAGCTATATGGACCCGGCCAGCAAGTGAGATCAGCGAAGACGAACATAAGGAATTTTATAACCATATTTCTCATCTTCCGGGTGAACCGTGGCTCAATATACATATGCGTGCGGAAGGCAGAATAGAATATACTGGTCTATTGTATGTTCCAGATACGAGACCTTTTAATCTATTTGATCCCGCAAGAAAACATAGCGTACGACTTTATGTAAAAAGGGTGTTTATAAGTGATGACTGTGAGGGGTTAATGCCAGGTTATTTACGTTTTATACGTGGTATCGTAGATTCTAATGATCTCCCACTCAACATAAGTAGAGAGACGCTGCAGCATAATCCTATTCTAACCAAGATAAGTGCAGGTCTTGTAAAGCGTATACTTTTAGAACTCGAAAAAAAGGCAAAAACCGAGTCTGAAGAATATGAAAAATTTTGGGAGAATTTTGGAGCAGTCCTAAAAGAGGGCATCTACGAGGCATCTGAAAATCGCGACAAATTAATGAAACTCGTCCGTTTTCAGTCATTAAACTTTCCTGAGAATTTGATTTCCCTGACAGATTACACTCAGAATATGATTAAAAATCAGGAAGCTATCTATTATTTGAGCGGTGATGGGACAACTGGCGTGGCAAATAGCCCACAATTAGAAGGGTTCAAAGCTAGAGGAATAGACGTGTTATTTATGACCGATCCTGTTGACCAATTTTGGCTTCCTACTGCCGGTAACTTTGCTGACAAACCATTTCGTTCAATAACTCAGGGATCTAGTGATCTTGATAATTTCGATGTATCGAAATCCGAAAAAGAATCTTCAAAAGACGGCAATGAAACTTCTGATAATGACATGGATAAACTTATAGCTATGGTCAAACTTACTCTAGGTGATGATGTAAAAGATGTTGTGGTTTCCTCTCGTTTAACTGAAAGTCCCGTGTGTCTGGTAGCCGCAGAGGGAGATGTCGATATGCATTTTGAGCGACTCCTCAGACAACATCAACAACCAGTGCAAGATCATAAACGTGTCTTAGAGATAAATCCAAACCATGCTTTAACAAAAGCACTGGCGGGGCTAGTTGCTAAAGAAGGTGCATCGGCAGCGCTTGAAGATGCCTCTCATCTTTTACTTGACCAGGCCCGAATATTGGAAGGGGAACCTTTACCTGATCCGACATCCTTTAGTCGGCGCTTAGCAGGGATTTTGACAAACACATTGGAGTAATTAACCGTAGTACCCAAGAATAATGAACGCCGGCATCAAACAAGAGGTATGAAGAAGATTAGAGGGCAGGTCAGT
>CAYRUX010000017.1:0-8448 GCA_964427515.1 uncultured Rhizobiaceae bacterium | reverse complement strand
AAAAATATGCGCGACCCGGTATAGTATCGCATTCTTCACGCAGACCACCCCCGAACTGGAAATTCCTGGAGCATATACCCAACCTACGACTTTGCGCATGGTCAGTCTGACGCCATTGAAGGTGTTACACACTCTATATGCACTCTAGAATTTGAAGACCATAGACCCCTCTATGATTGGCTCTTTGGAAACTTAAAGGTTGAAAACGTACAGCTACAAAATGAATTCTCCCGATTAAATTTATCTCACACCGTATTGTCGAAACGGAAACTTATCCAACTGGTTAAGGAAAAGCACGTTCGAGGCTGGGATGACCCCCGACTTCCTACGCTCCGTGGCTTGAGAAGACGTGGCGTTCCACCCGCTGCAATTCGTGATTTTATAAATCGTCTTGCAATTTCTAAAAGTGACGGCATGGTAGAAATAGCACTGTTAGAACATTGTGTACGAGAATTAATGAACAAGGAAGCGCAGCGCCGAATGGCTGTGCTAAGGCCTCTCAGAGTAATCATCGAAAACTGGCCTGAAGATAAAGTTGAAGAGCTGGAAGCTCTTAACAATCCAAATGATTTAAACGCCGGAAAACGGCCTATATCCTTCTCTCGTGAAATCTATATTGAACAAGATGATTTTATGGAAGACCCACCGAAAAAGTTTTTTCGCCTAGCACCCGGTCGCGATGTACGCTTGCGTTATGCCTATTTTATTACATGCCGTGAGGTGATCAAAAATGATAACGGTCAAGTAATCGCCCTTAAATGTACATACGACCCATTATCTCGCGGTGGAGAATCGCCAGATGGTCGCAAAGTCAAAGGAACCCTACATTGGGTTTCATCAAAAAATTGCGTGAGAGCAGAAGTCCGGCTTTATAACCATCTATTTATCGCCGAACATCCTGGGGCAAACGGCGACGTGTTAGACGATCTCAATCCCGAATCCCTTGATACTTTAATAAATTGTTGTGTCGAATCTAGTCTGCAAGACGCTCGATCTGGTGAAACAGTTCAGTTCGAACGCCAAGGATACTTCTGTCTCGACCCGGATTCAGATCCGCAACAACTGGTCTTTAATCGAACTATATCCCTTCGAGATGATTGGGCAAGGATTCAAAAAAAGATGCAAAAACGTTAACACAGGAACTATTAAATGTTCCTAGTAATGGTATAGACCTTAATAGTACTCTAGTGTCTCTACCTTTTTGCTACTGCTTCTGTAACAGTTGGACCTTCCCTGATAGATTTCTGGAACTTACAGATTACAATACAAACGTTGCTTTAAAGATTAAATTGCTTGCAAATATTAATCTTCAAAGGGACCAGATTCTTCAACCATATAAAAATCAGTTTTTAAATATAGGTATAAGCTTTGATTAGGGTTAGCTTTTCTTTCTGGCAAAGATCAAATTATCCGTTGCGAGGCCTAGCCTTGTTATTGGCGATTGGACTCTTTTGGGGTGTCAATTGGCCAATTTTGAAGGTTTCTATGGAAGTCATTCCTGTATTTACCTTTCGAGCTATTGCTGTTTTTGGTGGATCTCTGTGTCTTTTCGTAGTTTGCCGTTATTTGGGCTATTCATTGCGAATTCCCTTAAATCACTGGTTGCCACTTATTTTGGTAACAGTGTTGATTTTTGGATTTCAAGTACTTTCGGGTTACGGGGTGCTTAATACAGGATCTGGGCGTGCAGCCGTAATGGCATACACCATGCCTGTTTGGGCCATTCCACTTGGTGCATTACTTCTGTCTGAAAGAATTACGTGGTTAAAGCTTTTGGCCCTTCTTCTAGGGCTTGGCGGCATGGCGCTACTGTTATTTTCCGATATGGGTACGTTAGGAAGTGCTCCAATTGGGATGATTCTAATGCTAGTTACAGCTGTATTATGGGCTCTCGCTACAATTGTACAAAAGAAAGTTCAATGGGTTGTTCCAACAATTGTTTTAGTGGCATGGCAGTCTCTAATGGGCAGCATCCCCTTGGCGGTGGGAGCCTCGTTCATCGATTATAACGCTATAACGTTTCCTGGCTGGATTCCTATACTTGGTTTACTATATAATATTTTTGTAGCTACTGCATTTTGCTTTTATGCGTACTTTGAGGTTGTTAGGATTTTCCCCGTAGGCGTTTCAACAATTGGCGTTATGATTGCACCTGTAGTTGGGGTGTTTAGTGGGGCGTTAATTTTAAGCGAGCCACTCGGGATTCTAGAGTTTGCAGCCCTTGCTCTCGTAGTTGCAGCAATTGCTACACCTATTATGTCTAGAAATTCTTTTCTAAAATGAGACTTAAGGTATCGTTGAAACCTACAGTCCTGAAAATCCAGAATGGGATTATCCTTCTCCTTACGCATCAACGGAACAGGTGCTGCAAGCTGCCTATACATATTTACACACAAAAAAAGACCGCTAAGTTATTGATTAGTGGTCTAATTTGGTTGCGGGGGCTGGATTTGAACCAGCGACCTTTAGCTTATGAGCCTGATGGGCTTTTATGCAGGATCAGGTAAGGAAAAATCGGGGGGAAACCCTTCATAGGCTGGCAGGCCGTCAACCGATTTGGGTGCGCTTCTGGCAAAATCATAGAATGCGTGGTAGGTCGCGGGTAACCTTGTTTCATCGTACCCCATCAGGTTTGGCACAATCGCACGAACCCGCCGTTGCTTGTCATCAATCATGATCGGCATCCCGCAGTCTGCGCACTTGCAAAGTATAAGAGGGCCGTCCGAATTCTGATCGTTGAAAGGCTGGTGATTGAGCCCTTCAAGATTTTCAACGGCTAGATCAACGTAGTTGAATAAAACTATATGGGTTGTGTCTTGACCGGTAACCCGCTTGCACACTGAACAGTGACAGATATGGATGTCGAACGGCTCATTGTCTGCGTGAGTGTGAATGTGATCGCATCCACCGGAATACATATTTACCATCTTTTTTCTCATCCATAATTATCAATCAGGGTCAATGAGATAGGCAAGTTAGTACAAGTAAAGACATGCTATGGTAGTCAAGAATAGAATGCTTGTGCAAGTATATATAAATAGACATGTCAGGCACGGTGGATGAGTATCGGCCTCTCACGCCCTCTAAGGGAGAATAAACCTGGATGGCGACCAGACCATTTTCTGAGAATATAATCTATAAATACACTGCTAAAGGATTGATTTAGCGGTCTGCTTATTTGCAGCAGATAACTTTTTACCTGCGACCTTTAATTTATGAGTAGATATCTCCAGCAAGGTATTTAGTACCGTTGTCACAACCTAATGTCACAATTCGGTGGCTAGGCCCCAGCTCTTTCGCTAAATCTATGGCGGCCATTACGTTTAGCCCGGTTGAAGCTCCACAAAAGATTCCGGCTTCACTTGCCAAGCGGCGACACATTTTGAACGCTTCAGCCTGGTCGACAGCCCTTACTTCACTAAGTTGTGCACGATCTAGAAAGGGAGGTTCGAAGCCAACACCTATACCTTCAACCTTGTGGGAGCCTCCCTTGCCAGTAGTCAGTAGAGGCGATTGTAATGGCTCTAAAGCAATAACGTTGGGAAAAACCCCGGCTTTTTTCAGGCCATCCATCGCACCCATAAGTGCAGCCCCGGTGCCCACCGCAGAAACTAGTACATCTAAATCCCCCCTTAAATCCGATGCGATTTCTAATCCCATCGGCTCATAGCCTTTCCTAACATCTGGAGAACCAAATTGATCTACGTAAAAGCTTCCTGGCTCTGATGCTAAAGAATAAGCCCGAGATTTCATTCTTTGGATAAGTTCTGGAGTAATTGTTCCGTCCGTACTTTTCTCTACCAATACGTTTGCACCAAAGGCTTCCATCGCCTGTTTCTTACTATTAGAAAATGCATCAGAAAATACAGCCGTGAACCGGAGACCAAGAACAGATGAGACGAACGCTAGTGCCGTGCCTGTACTGCCGCCCGTATATTCAATGACATTATCCCCTGGATATAACTCTCCTCGGAGCATCGCCTGAGTAAGCACTGAGACGGCCATCCGGTCTTTGTATGAGCCAGTTGGATTTCCACTTTCCAGTTTAAGCCATACTTCCGCCGTACCTAGAGGTAATAGCTTCTGTAAGCTGACTAAAGGGGTATTACCCACTGCATCAAGGGCACTCTCCGCAAGCATTCGAGGTTCTTCAGAAGCTTAATATATAAGTCATAAAGTATTACTTTCATATTGATGCTATCACCCGATACCCTCGCAAAGCAAATCCACCTGCACTGAATCCAGTTTTCAATTTCAATTAATTTTTAAAGTAGGCTAAACAAAATAAAACGCGGACGATAAATAAAGAGTTTACGTAAGTTCAAGAAAATGATTCTCATGGTCTTCCGTGAGAAAAATAGGTGTTGAGAAAAGGGTTGTATATTGTAATTTGCAGCGGCAGAATACCTTAAGTGATCTGCTCACAGGGAGAGCCGCATGCTCTGTAGGAACCTTGGTGATCGTCTTAAAACGGAAATTCGGTATTTTGCAGCAGTTTCATGCGTGCTTTTTTGTGCATCCGTCATGCTTCCGATGATAGTTTTTGCTGGAGAGCTAGATCCCCAAGAACGTCTCTGTGCTGACTGGGGTCTTGCCGTTGGAACCAAGAACTTTAACGCATGCGTCTCGCACCTTGGCCAAGCAGAGAATTTATTTCGGCAATCTAACGACCCTGAGATGTATGCTGAATCACGCCTACCCGATACGGATACTAAGGTAGAATTGAATTTGGCGCAGTCAGATATCAAAAAAATTGTAGAGGCCGATGTATCCGACAATTCCTATAAAATTGCATCTACTGAAACGGCTTCTGCTCCAACCGTTCAAAGCTCACCATTTCAAATCGGCCCAGTGGTCGGGTTTAGTTTGTTTAATGACATGACGGTCATTAATAGCAATCTTTTCTCGGCAACTGGGGCAACCGCTTTCCCGGATGGTTCTCAATTAAGTGGCACTGTGAGTGCGGCCTTTGAGGAAGTAAATTTTAGTGACGTGTATAACCCACCAGTTAACCTCGGTTTGGAAGCAACATACGAGTATCAGCGAGATATATTACTGCTGGGCATTATAAATTATGAGCATGCTACGAGTGCTGGCACCACAAACATTGGAGAAATAACCGGCGCAGGGACTTTTACAGATTCTCGAGGGACGGTAAGTAACGTTATAGCTGGTACTACTATAGAAGCCGAGTTTGATGATTATAAAAATTTTTCCATTGGTGGTGGTATTAGATACTTTCTTAGCCAGACGCCTAACCGTAGGAGTTTCATTGGCGGAACGCTCTTGTACTCGTACATACCGGATATCGATATCAAACTTGCTGTGTTAAATGGGGCGGGTACCACTAATGGGCTCAAGTACTTTGACGATACCCATACCGCAAAAATAGGTTTGCATACCGGTCATGAACTTCAGATCGATCATGATCTCTCGATTTCTCTTGGTGCTTCAGTCCAATATCAACCTGAGTTGAAAGATGACGACAGTGATATTGGTGTACTCTCAAATGCCTTTAACGACGAAACTGAGCGCCTGTCGCTGGATATTAGTGCGGGGTTGCACGGCAATTTCGATTTTGTCAGATCGGCGGCTCGAAAAAATCGTTACCTTAAGCTTCAATTTGGTACCCTACAGGGAGTTGATTCGCCGGAAACGCGTTCCCGCGAAAGGGATGAAAACGGATTTTTGAGTACCAATTACGATGAGTTATCGTCGGCAACTTATGGTGTCGCCATAGGGTCTAATTTATCGAATCTCGTGCGTGCCGAGTTCGAATGGAAATATAATCCGGATCTTGAAGTTGTTGGCCCATATACCTTAAACAGTGGCTCTTCGGAGAACCTTTTGAAGCAAGACATCACAGCTAACACGCTACTACTCAACACCTATTTGCACCCTGGCGGTACATTTTGTCAGTGGAGGGTGGTATGTCCGTACGTTGGCGCTGGAGCTGGCATAGCCTTCCTCAACCTTTCAGAATCAGTGGACGATACGTCACCTGGTGGATCCAGATCAACCGAGCCTGATAACGCACAATCGTTTGCTTGGCAGGCTATAGTTGGCGTTGAGAGGGAGATTTATAATTACCTAGTAGGGGGAATTGAAGTCGCATATTTTGATCTAGGTCAATCGGATCATGTTGCTTCGGCGGGTAGTGGACGGCGAATAGCAAGGTTGATCGAACTTGACGGAATTGTAGCTACGGCAACCTTGAGAAAACATTTTTAAAAATTATTTGTTCCTTTTTTTATCTCTATCGCACCAGCCACCTAAAGCTTTGCATTCATTTTTTTCCATGTAGGGGCAATTTCCCGTTATCAGGAAAATTTTATTTCCCTTAACCCATTGATATACATAAATAAAAGTTGGTTGCGGGGGTAGGATTTGAACCTACGACCTTCAGGTTATGAGCCTGACGAGCTACCGGACTGCTCCACCCCGCGATAAGATGCTAAATCATTGAAATTAAATAACTTTCCGTAAGCGGAAGCAGTGACAATACACTACTACACAGAAAAAATCCAAAAAAAAATTATACAATAATATCAATATGTTATGCCCCATCCATGCCCAAAGCTACTTGTGCCAGCATCTGGGATAGCAAACGTTGTGACGGCGCTTTTTTGTGACTCGTTAGGTTTGAAAGTTCCTTTCTAATGCTAATCGAATAAGATAGCGTGAGAAGTGTAAGCGAAGTAGGAAGTATCCACTTTGTGCTTCTATTTTTACTCCAAACTTAAAAAGTTTCTTCACGATGACATCGAAAGTTGGAAATAGATTACATATATAAAACCGGCTCAAGTCAGGAAGATATGGCAGTCATATTTTGTGAATGGGGGTGCTTGTAACTTAAAAGTTAGCCTGATAAACCGATAGAGTAAGCGAAGAAGTTTTATAATTGTAATGGGATACGGAATGAATACAGATCATGCTCGGAAATCAAATTTGACCCACCTGCTTGACAGCTATTTCGATGTGCGCCAACAAAGTCTTAATCTTACCGCAAATCTTACTGATGCCGACGCGACGGTTCAATCTATGGCTGATGCCAGCCCGGCTAAATGGCATTTGGGTCATACCACGTGGTTTTTTGAGACACTAGTTTTATCGCCGGAATATGGCGCTGATTGTGTATTCGACCCAGTTTTCGCTTTACTCTTTAATTCGTATTATGAATCTCTTGGCGCGCGGCACCCGCGACCTAGACGCGGTATGCTAACCCGACCTTCCCTGGAGAAAGTTTTGTCTTATCGTGCTTATGTTGATGAAGTTATTGGCAAGTTGTTGCGGTCTGATATATCAGCGGCTGCAGAAACACGGTTGATACTTGGAATGCACCATGAGCAGCAACATCAGGAATTGTTGCTTACGGATATCTTGCATCTGTTTGCGCAAAACCCTTTATACCCGGCTTACAAAATGCCGGAGCCACTGGTTTGCGATGCGCCTGATGTGCAAATTCAAAAAATGATCGCTTATAATGGTGGGGTGATAAAGATAGGCCATAGTGGTGGCGGTTTTGCGTTCGACTGCGAGGAGCCGCGCCACGAAACGTTACTACGTCCTTATCGCCTCGCTAACCGCCTTGTTACTAATGGTGAATGGATGGCGTTTATTGAAGATGGTGGTTATAAAAACTCCTTGCTATGGCTTTCGGACGGCTGGGACTACGTACAGGAAAATGGCTGGCAGGCCCCGGGATATTGGCGGATGCACAACGGTGCATGGCACGCCATGACGTTGCGTGGTTTTCAACCCGTCGACACCATGTCCCCGGTTTGTCATATCAGCTATTTTGAGGCCGACGCATTTGCCCGTTGGTCGAGCAAGCGTTTACCAAGTGAGGCAGAATGGGAGAACGCTGCAAGTACAATTTTACCAGAAGGAAATTTCGTCGAGTCTGGCCGCCTTCGCCCAGGTGCTGTAGCGGTGGAGACTGACCGGCTTATGCAAATATATGGCGATGTATGGGAGTGGACACATAGTCCGTTTTGCGCCTACCCCGGTTTCAAGCCGCTCGCGGGCGCGGTAGGCGAATATAATGGTAAGTTTATGTCTGGCCAATACGTGTTGCGGGGTGGCTCGTGCGTTACGCCTGGCAACCATATTCGCCCAACCTACCGCAATTTTTTTCAGCCGGAAAAGCGCTGGCAATTTTCGGGGCTGCGATTAGCTGAGGATGGTTAATAGCTTGGTCTCAACATTGGAGTCAGAGCAGGAGGCCATTGGGATAGAAGAGGCAGCTGATGAATTCAAGCAAGCGGTGACTTGCGGGCTATTAGCACAGCCGAAATCAATCGAATGTAAATATTTTTACGATGAAATCGGCTCGGAACTATTCGATCAGATTTGTAGCACCCCCGAATATTACCCGACGAGAACTGAAATCGAAATCCTCACCAGTTGTGCAGGGGAGATCGCAGAGGCAGTTGGAGAAGGAGCCGA
>CAYRUX010000016.1:0-11188 GCA_964427515.1 uncultured Rhizobiaceae bacterium | reverse complement strand
GCGCCAATAGTTTGTAAGTCCTTCTAAAAGTATGTAGGTAGAATTACGTGCATCATCGTAAATACGCTTGAGATTTTCGTCCCGTGAGATTCCGTCATCCGTTTTTGAGTCTTCGTTTTTCCACATCACATCCTCCCTCTTAAAGAGTATCAAACTTATATAAAGTAAAATACCCCTTGCTGATTTCAAATCAAATAAAGAAGAGGAATCAACCAACGATAACAAGCCACTTGTCGCTGAGTGGCTAAGTATTACAATTAACTCCCCCTCGTGCAGGAGGTACACTTAATGACCTACGAAAAATTTAATTAAACATTTATTACACATACAGTATTTCATGTTTCGAGAATTACTGTTTTATATTATATTAACCTATTGAAAATATAGGGAATTTGGTAGCGGGAGAGGGATTTGAACCCCCGACAAAGAGATTATGATTCTCCTGCTCTACCACTGAGCTACCCCGCCATAAGTTCATTGTATTCGCTATAAGTCCCCCCACCTCGCTATGTCAAGCTTCGTTGATTAGACACGCCCGCAAATAATCAACCTTAAAATAGATCGTGCTCGCTAAAATGGATTTTGTTAATTGATACAACTTAACAACATTTGATCTGCTAAAACTGTCTTAGGCAACCTCTTGCTTCAACGTGCTATTACTTCTCCAGCTTTTACTTATCCAGCCCCCGCCCAAAACGCGAGTACCATCATAACAGACAGCTGCCTGACCAGCAGAGGTAGAAATATCCGGTTCCAAAAGATGAATCTCAAAACTACCGTCTATTTTATTACAAAGTAATGCAGGGGTGCCTGAGTGAGTAGATCGTAATCTAACAATTACCTGACGAGTTGTCCCTGGAGTAATGCGTTTATCCAGAAACAATGAGTTATTTAAAGAGATTCGATCACAAAACAATGCTGTCTTTGGGCCTACTAATACTTCATTTGTTTTCGCATTTACTTCAAGCACATAAAGAGCTTCCTTAGACCCAATACCTATGCCTTTACGCTGACCAACAGTGAAATTAATTATTCCATCGTGACCTCCCATAACCTCACCTTTAAGGCCAATAATATTTCCAGGCTTTGATGCACCAGGCCGTAATTTTTCTATTATGGATACATAATTTCCATTCGGCACAAAGCAAATATCCTGGCTATCAGGTTTTTTTGAAACCATTAATCCCATCCGGGCAGCATGATCCCTAACTTCTTCCTTTGTTATGTCACCGAGGGGAAATCGTAAAAACTCTAGTTGACTTTGCGTAGTAGCAAATAGGAAATAACTTTGGTCTTTCTGCACGTCAAAGGCCTGATGCAATTCCGCGCCTAACTCTCCCATAACTCTCCGCACGTAATGTCCGGTTACCAAATACTCTGCATTTAAATCCATTGACACTTTTATTAAATCCCGAAATTTTACGGTCTGATTGCATCTTATGCATGGTATTGGAGTTTCACCTCGTAAATAGGAATCTGCAAAATCTTCCATAACATCTGTCATAAACTGCTTTTCATAATCCAGAACGTAATGGGCAATGCCTAACTGTTCTGCCACTCGTCGAGCATCACGAATATCTTGGCCAGCACAACAGGAACCAGCTTTTTTATTGTTAACCCCATGATCGTATAATTGTAGAGTAACCCCCACTACTTCGTGACCTAGTTCAACCTGCAAAGCAGCAGCAACGGAAGAATCCACTCCACCCGACATTGCCACAACAACACGAGATTTCTTATTTCTCAGTTTTGTTTTTAATATTTTGGAAGATAAGGGCATCATATAACTATAAACTCTAAAACATGCGGCACAAGGGAAGATAACTATTTAAAAGTGTCAAAGCTAATGACTTTTCGGAGCCATGCCCATTTCCCAAAAGTCAATCTCCAGCCGAACTGCCTGACCAAAAATATACTCCAGTCTTGATTGACGCTCCAATATACATCGCTGTTTACCAATTTTGTTTAAATATTTTATACCTTCATACGCAACCTTTTGATACGCATCTCCGCCGTACATTTCTATCCAATCTGCATATGGATTATTTTTTAAGTCAGTTTTCGGGTTACTTAAAAGCCTTGCTCCAATCTCTCCATAACCTATAACACAGGGAGACAAGGCTACATATAAATCCAAAATATCTCCGGCTAAACCGCAATCTATTACATATCGTGTGTAAGCGACGGTAGCTGACTCCTCTTTCGCAATTTTAAGTTTGTCCTCTGATAAACCCCATGACGCACAGTATTTTTCATGCAGTTTTATTTCAATATCAATTATAGAGCTTAGACTCTGAGAAGCTATGGACACTTCTTCCAAACTATCGGCTTTAAATGCTGCTAATCCATATGCACGCGCAAGGTGTTTTAAGAAGATATAATCCTGAACAAGATATACCTTAAAGGCTTCGGTAGGTAGGGTTCCCATGGCTAACTGATGAATGAACTCATGGTGAGTGTAGGCGTGCCAATCATCCCGGCAAGAATGTCTTAAACGAGAATACAAATCGTTCTTTTTACTCTGGTTTTGGTTTTTTAAAGACACTATTAGCCGGTTAACATATTTCGTGTTTCTTTTGGAAGAGAAACTACTAAACCATCAAGTGTTTCACTGACCCTGATTTGACATCCAAGACGAGAGGTCCTGGTCAAACCAAATGCTAAATCTAACATATCCTCTTCATCTTCCGTCATTTCATCAAGCTTGTGATACCATTTTTTATCAACAATGATATGGCACGTTGAACAGGCCATTGACCCATCACACGCTCCCTCAATATTTATATCATATTTGCGGGCGACATCTAATATCGTATCCCCAATATCTGCCTTCACCACTTTGTTCGTACCATCTGAATTAAGAAATTTAATATGCGGCATCTCTACAAATCACCAATTTAAGAACCAATCAATTAGAGGAGATATAAATTCGATTTTATATACTTATGCGTGATAAACTTTCTAGTATCAATTACTGTAGCGCGTTGAAAGTCCGGCATAAAACGCTTGCCAAACACTCACTAACTTTTCAACGTCTGATTTTTTACTGCCCCACCCGAAACTAATTCGAATTGCACATCCAACATCCTCAGAAGGCAAACCCAACGCCGCTAGTACGTGAGAAGGTTCAACTTTCCCAGATGAACAAGCAGAGCCCGCACTCACGGCAACACCCGCTAAATCCAACCCCATTACTTGCATTTCACTTTGCACTCCAGGCATAGACAAACAAGTAGTGTTTGGCAAGCGTTTAGCATCTTTACTAAAAACACGGACTTTAGGCTCTAAAGAACACAGCTTGTTTTCGAGTGAATCTCTAAGTTTTGCAATATGACCCACATTTTGCAAATCTTGGCCAACTAAATCAGCCGCAATACCAAACCCCGCTATACCTATAACGTTTTCAGTACCTGGTCTTAATCCCCGCTCTTGGCCTCCACCGGTTACTAGGGGGTTGAGAGTTATATTATCGCTAATAAACAATGCTCCAACACCCTTGGGACCGCCAAACTTATGCGCAGAGATACTAAGTAAATCAATACCCAACATTTTTACATCAAGCGGGATACGCCCAGGGGCTTGAACTGCATCACAATGTATTAATGCTCCTCGGTCTTTAACCAATGATGCAATCTCATGTATAGGCTGAATAACTCCTGTTTCGTTATTCGCTAACATTATGGAAACTAAAACATTCTCCCCGTCTGACCCGATAGCTTTTTCTACTGAACTAGGATCTACCACTCCATTTTCATCAACAGACACAAACTCTATACTTCTCTCGCCTTGCCCTTCATATTTCAACATTGATTTTGCGGCTTCCAAAATTGAAGGGTGCTCAATTACTGATAAGACAATACGCTTTCGTCCCGAACCAAAAAGAGCCATATTATTTGACTCAGTCCCCCCTCCAGTGAAAATAATTTCATCCGGTTGCGAGCCTATCATATTTGCCACTCGATCTCTCGAAGTCTCTATAACATCCCTCGCGCCTCTACCAAACTGATGAACAGACGAGGGATTTCCTGCCAACGACAATAAACTAGTCATTTCCTTAACTACCTCGGGCTTTATAAGCGACGTAGCGTTATAATCTAAATAAACTACCTGTGTATCTTTCTCGTTTACATCCATTTCAACACCATAGAAAAAACTGTAGATTCTTACTCACCTAGCAAACAACTGATTATGCTGTGAAAAGAAAGCTAATCTCCAGTTTTAATATACCATATATCCTTAACCCATCGATTTACCAAGGGAGGATTATATAAGTATTAATTTTTGTCATATCACTCCATTTCGCCATTTTTATTTTGACCATTTGTAGACTTTGATTTTTTTTGATGCCTTTCAGCTTCCAGCTCTTTAACTCTATTCCTTAATATTTCTAACTCCTGAATTAACGACTTGATTGAATTAGAAGTTGGGTCACCCACATCAGGTGAAGGGGTGCCATAAGCAACAAATCCTTTTTGATGACCCTCATCCACGCTAGACGTATTAGCCGGCCTAGCGGCTATTCCTACCATGGTTGCGCCATCGGGCACATCTTTAAGTACCACTGCATTTGCGCCAATTCTAGCCCCTCTCCCAACTGTTATCGGCCCTAAAACCTGAGCTCCAGCCCCAACGACAACTTCATTTTCAAGTGTCGGATGACGCTTGCCTGGTGCCCATGTCACACCCCCAAGAGTAACCCCATGATATAAAGTTACATCGTCACCAATAATGGCAGTTTCTCCAATCACAACTCCCATACCATGATCAATGAAAAAACGACGACCGATTCTTGCACCTGGATGTATCTCTATGCCTGTTAACAATCGCCCAATATGAGAGGCAAACCGTGCGGGCAGGTAAATACGTTTGTACCAAAGCCAATTAGCTAAGCGATAGAATACCAGCGCGTGAAAACCTGGATAACAAAAAAATACCTCTGGTCGAGACCTTACGGCTGGATCGCGACCAAAAACACAATCCAAATCTTCTTTAATTCGCTTAAACATGTCAGAACCAATTATGTCTTTAGCTCTCTTAACATCCCCCACCCAAACGTAATTAGTGAGGAAAATTTCTTTCAGAAGCAACGTTTTCTTACTACTTCATACATTACCTTTCTATACTTATCAATTTAATAGTGTTGTTTTTACGTATTTTTTTGGGTATGTGGTTCACCTCTAACTATTATAAGTGTTTCTACAACTAGAAATAGGATGCTATGCCAGAGGTCATGATCAATGGGCCGGAGGGTCGCCTTGAAGCCCGCTATCACCATGCGGAAGATTCAGATGCGCCTATAGCCCTCGTGCTGCACCCCCATCCGCAGTATGGCGGAAACATGAATAACAAGCTGGTCTATAACCTGTTTCATGTTTTTCGCGCACGCGGTTTTTCAGTATTAAGGTTTAATTTTCGTGGAGTTGGCCGTTCACAAGGTCGTTTCGACAATGGGTTAGGTGAATTAACTGACGCGGCATCTTCCCTAGATTGGATGCAATCAATAAATCCAAATGCCAAGTTTTGTTGGATTAGTGGATTCTCCTTTGGAGCATGGATAGCCATGCAAGTTCTAATGAGGCGCCCTGAAATATATAGTTTTATAGCCGTGGCTCCACCTGCCAACATGTTTGATTTCACTTTTTTAGCGCCATGCCCGTCTTCGGGTTTGATTATCCATGGATCGAGGGACGATTTAGTACCAGAAACCGACGTCGCAGCATTAGCTCAGAAATTGCAAAGCCAGCCCCACATTGATATAGACTATCGTGTTATTAAAGGTGCAAACCACCTTTTCGAAGACAAGATTGATGTTCTTGGTAAACATATTGAATCTTATTTGGATGAAAATATGATGCCCGCAGTGAATACTTAAAGCCTAATTTACACTTGCCTGATTTAGTCTTCCACCCGTAAGCGGACGGGAAACGCCCGTGGTTTCAGGTAAGGTCAATGAATATCCATATAGAGACCTTACTGCAAGATAGGCAAATGCTTCAGCTTCTAGAGAATCTCCTCTCAAACCACATTCTTCAGCGTTCACAACTGGAAATTTTACCCGTTTTCTTATAATATTAATTAGAAAACTATTATGTCTGCCACCACCAGAAACTACCAATTTACTTGGTTTCTCTGGACATAATAACAGCCCTATAGCTACTGTTTCTGCGGTAAAAGCTGTCAAAGTGGCAATCGCGTCTGGAACATCAAGTCTCTTAATTGGCAAAACATCAAAAGTGTGACGATCAAGAGATTTTGGCGGTTTTTCTAAAAAATATGAATGCTCTAATAAAGTTTTTAGTATTCCTTTATCTACGGTACCCGTAGCAGCTACATTTCCATCTTTGTCAAAAGGCTCTTCAAAATATCGGAGCATTAGATCGTCCATGAGACTACACCCTGGGCCAGTGTCAAAAGCTAATAATTTCCCATCTGATCCAACCCAAGTAATATTTGCTACCCCACCAAGATTTAAGAATACTAAAGGAAGATCTTCCTTACTGTTAAATTTTTGTGCCAGTGCCTGATGATAAAGAGGGGTCAAGGGAGCACCCTGCCCACCTGCTGCAATATCCGCACTACGAAAATCACTTACAACATCAATGCCGAGTTCAGATGCCATAAAGGCTCCATCTCCAATCTGCCAAGTATAATTATTCGCAGGATCATGGAAGATCGTTTGTCCGTGAAAACCTATTAATCTGATTGATTGCGGGTCTATATTATGATCGGATAGAAAAGTCTTAATTGCCACAATATGAGCGTTGGTCAAATTTTCTTCGACGCTTCCAGCATCAATTTGGTCTCCGTTTTGCCCAAGTGTTTTTGCTATTAAACACCTAATTTGGCCGTTTAACTCGTGAGAATAAGTAATCGTACTCCAAGGGCCATACTCATAGACTTGTCTTCCATCAGTGGAAATTATCGCAAGATCAATTCCATCGAGCGAAGTCCCACTCATCAAACCCAAAGCTTTTACAGGCAAATTATTCATAACAACACCCTCACCATATAAAAAATAAAGAGCACATTGTCCATAAATGTAGGTCGTGTTAAATCAGGTACCTAAATTAAAACATATTTACAGTTAGGATACTCGCTTCCTATGACCAAGTATCGCTCAGAATTTATGCAGATATTGAATGAGAGGCAATTCATTCATCAATGTACAGATGAGTCGGAACTGGATAACCTTTGTTTAAAACAAATTATAACGGGTTATATAGGCTTTGATTGCACTGCAAATAGCCTTCATGTTGGAAGTCTAGTGCAAATTATGATGTTACGTTGGTTGCAAACTACGGGTCATAAGCCAATAATTCTGATTGGCGGAGGCACGACGAAAATAGGCGACCCATCAGGTCGAGATGAATCACGTCGCCTTATGACGGATGCTCAAATTTCTGAAAATAAGAAAGGAATCAAGAAGTGCTTTACACCCTTTCTAAAGTTCGGCGACGGAACAAATGACGCAATATTTATAGACAACACCGACTGGCTACATGCTCTGGAATACGTCCCATTTTTAAGAGACATCGGCCAACACTTTTCCTTAAATAGAATGCTAAAATTTGATTCTGTTCGACTGAGGTTAGACCGTGAGCAGCCAATGAGCTTTTTAGAATTTAATTATATGATTCTACAGGCATATGATTTCCTTGAGTTATACCGTCGTCAAAACTGTCTTTTACAAATGGGAGGATCCGACCAGTGGGGTAATATCGTTAATGGAATAGAATTAGCACGACGGATAGACAGTAGAACCCTTTATGGAATTACAACACCCCTAATTACTACAGCCTCGGGTACAAAAATGGGCAAAACTACCGAAGGTGCGGTTTGGATCAATAAAACAAAGTTAAGTCCCTATGATTACTGGCAATTCTGGAGGAACACGGATGATAGGGACGTTGCTAAATTTTTAAGGCTATTTACAGATCTCCCAATGGATGAAGTTCGACGAATTGAACTTATTGAAGGAGCAGAACTAAACGAAGCAAAAAAGATTCTTGCAAATCTAACAACGGAATTATGTCACGGCAAACAAGCCGCCGACTTTGCGTCCCAAACAGCTAGTGAAGTATTTGAAAAAAACTCTGATGAAAATTCAGGATTACCAGAATTTACCATAGCACATACTAGGTTACAGCAAGGGATTCCTGCAATTCACTTAATACATGAAAGTGGTTTAAGTAAATCTCGAGGAGAAGCCAGAAGGCTAATTCGAGGTAACGGCATCCGGTTCAACGATATCTTAATCACGGAAGAAGACATACTAATCACCACGGATCATTTTAACGATAGTGGAGCAATTAAAATATCCGCCGGTAAAAAACGCCATATATTAATAATTCCGCTATGAACTATATATTCAATTTTTCATTTTTATTACGTAATAGCCTGACTCTACCAGAATAATTATAGTTTATAATTTATTGGTATAACTGGAACTTCTTGATTCACTTAGGCTTCCATGGTTCGTAGTCACCTGTCGCTCTGGAACGGCGCCCACCACTTAGTATATGTCCAGGTGGTCTATATGCGTTATCTGTTCCTGTTAAATTCGGCATATGTGGTTTTTCCCAATCATTTGTATTCTGCTCCGACTCGGAAGGCGTTTCAGAATTAATATGATGCAACCAGCCATGCCAGGATGCCGGCACTCTTGATGCTTCATCCTTATCCTTGTAGATCACCCAACGCTTAACACGCCTTCCCTTTCGCGCACGTTTCTCGCTAAAATACCTATTGCCAAACTCATCATTACCCTCGAGTTTGCCATTAAAGATAGTAAAAAGACGAGTCCCAATAGTCGCCATAGTATAAAGCTCCATTGATAAAGGTTTTTCCTATTATAAGGTATAATTGTGAATCCACGTACTCTAAAAGTCCATGGGAATAAGCTAGATATCTTAATTGTTGCAGTCTACTTTTTTTAGCAAAATTTCTGAGCAAATTGGGCGCTATTCTCAGTTTACTGAAAATAAATATTATTTTACTAAATTTAAATCTCTAATAATCGTTTGCAAATTGGTTTAAAAGCACTCTGCAACTTAATCAATGTATTACTTTATTAATATATTATAAACAATTGTTTTATTGACGTTTAATTTCATAGAGAAAAATCGTTCTTTTCCACACTTTTTTCCACAGGGATCCAACATACAGCATATTGTGGTTTGATTCCGCATAACGACAAAATGTTGTTGCTATCCTATTTTGATCAGCGTAACGTTACTGATTACGATATGTTGTGGTTTATATTTCTGTAGGCGCAACATGTAGGAAGCAATATTTAAATGGCTACCTATGTACAGAATAACAGATAGTTCAAAAGTGAACGCCAAATAACGTATGACTAGTGAGTTGGGGGGAATATAAAATGCGGATAGAGCGTGTCTTCACGGTAGACGGTCAATCGCCGTACGATGGCGTGGAGTTTCGCAAAACAAAGAGTGAGATTCGAGATCCCGACGGCTCTGTCGTGTTTGCGCAAGAAAATATAGAAGTACCTAAGGCGTGGTCACAGGTAGCATGTGATATTTTAGCACAAAAGTATTTTCGTAAAGCGGGGATCCCAGCCATGCTTCGACCTGTTGAAGAGGATGGCATCCCTAGGTGGCTCTGGCGAAAAGAAGTAGATGTTGAAGGGTTGAAAGACGCCAATCCACTTAAACATGACACCGGAGAAACTTCTGCAAAACAAGTTTTTGATAGGTTGGCTGGTACTTGGACTTACTGGGGTTGGAAAGCTGGTTATTTTGATTCAGAAACGGACGCCCGGTCATTTTATGACGAAAACCGACACATGCTCTGCAATCAAATGTGCGCACCAAACTCACCCCAATGGTTCAATACAGGGTTGCATTGGGCTTATGGGATCGACGGGCCAGCGCAAGGTCACTTCTATGTAGACTTTGAGTCCGGCGCAGTAAACCCATCAAATTCAGCCTATGCCAACCCTCAACCCCACGCCTGCTTCATCCAAAGTATAAAAGACGACCTCGTCAACGAAGGTGGGATTATGGATCTTTGGGTTAGAGAAGCGCGTCTTTTTAAGTATGGATCCGGAACAGGAACTAACTTTTCAAATTTAAGGTCTGATGGTGAGCCACTTAGCGGTGGCGGTAAATCCTCTGGACTAATGAGCTTTTTGAAAATTGGAGATAGGTCAGCTGGAGCGATTAAATCTGGAGGCACCACTCGGCGAGCTGCGAAGATGGTGGTGGTGGACATAGACCACCCAGATATAGAAAAATTTATTAGCTGGAAGGTGAGTGAAGAACAAAAGGTTGCAGCACTCGTTACAGGATCGAAATTAGCGAATAAGCATCTTAATTGTATCATTTCTGCTTGCCAAACCTCTGATGAAACATTGTGCTGCGACCCAAAACAAAACCATAATTTAAAGAAAGAAATCCGACTAGCGCGTCAAGCGCTAATTCCAGAAAGTTATATTCAACGGGTACTTAAACTTGCCGAACAAGGACATGAAATAGTCGATTTTGAGGTTTATGATACTGATTGGCAGTCGGAAGCATACATAACTGTATCAGGTCAAAATGCAAATAATACTGTGAGAGTGAGTAATGATTTTTTAAACCGTGTAAATTTAGACAAGGAATGGGAATTAATTCGGCGCAAGGATCAAAAAGTTGCAAAAACAATCAAGGCCAAAAATCTGTGGGATCAAATTTCTTATGCTGCCTGGTCTTCAGCGGATCCAGGTGTCCAATACGATGATACCATAAATGAATGGCACACATGTCCCAAGGATGGGCGAATAAATGCTTCAAATCCGTGTTCCGAATACATGTTTCTAGACGATACCGCTTGCAACTTAGCTTCGTTGAATTTACTTGCTTTCCGCAATGAAAATGGAAGCCTCGATATTTCTAAATTTGAGCACGCAGTTAAATTAGCCACAATAGCTTTAGAAATTTCAGTACTTATGGCGCAGTTTCCTTCCCGAGAAATAGCGGTACGATCATACCATTATCGCACCCTTGGGTTAGGTTTTGCTAATATTGGTGGGTACCTAATGTCAAGTGGGATTCCATACGACAGTCCGCGTGGAAGAGCTGTTTGTGCAGCAATTACTGCCCTAATGACCGGTGTTGCGTACAAAACTTCCTCCTTAATGGCAAAAGAGTTCGGAGCATTTCCAGGTTTTGAAAAGAACCAAGATGAT
>CAYRUX010000015.1:0-2988 GCA_964427515.1 uncultured Rhizobiaceae bacterium | reverse complement strand
AAGGTTAGTAGCGGTGGAGTACGTATCGATATCCGCCAAACGGGGAGAGTTTCTAACTCTGTTAGGTGAAAGCGGGTCAGGTAAAACAACCCTTTTAAGATTGATTGCTGGTCTCGAGCGTCCGACAAAGATAGCGGGTATTACAATTGAAGGACAAGATGTTTCAATAGTTCCGGCGTCGCGTCGGAATTGTACTACTGTTTTCCAACATTATGCTTTGTTTCCCCATATGTCCGTAGGTCAGAATATCGAATATGGTCTCAGAGTTAGAGGTGTATCAATTGCAGAACGAAAAAGACGCGCCCAAGAAGCTCTGGAATTAGTTCGGCTGCCAGATAAATATGATCGTAGAGTTCATCAGCTCTCCGGCGGAGAACGGCAGAGAATATCTTTGGCACGCGCGCTTGTTACCCAGCCGGCCATCTTACTACTCGATGAACCTCTTGGAGCACTTGATGAAAAACTACGTGTAGATATGCAAGTAGAACTTCTTGATCTTCATAAAAAGTTGGGGATCACGTTTATCTATGTTACGCACAGTCAGGAAGAGGCCCTCACAATGAGCGATCGTATAATATTAATGCGCAAAGGGACTATAGTGCAGGAAGGGCCACCTACTGAATTATTTGATCGTCCGGTAAATCGATTTGTAGCTGATTTCATGGGAGTTGAGAACCTATTGGTGGGAACCTTAGATCGGGTGTCAGGTGATTATGCTAGTGTAAATGTCGGGGACTTTAAAATCACAGGACTTTGGAGTGGGTCTGGTTCAAAAACTTCTGGAACAGAGGTTTGTGTTGCTGTTCGGGCAGAACGTATTCGATTAAGCAACACTATGGATGTGGCAAACAAGGGAGGAATTAATTGTCTACCTTGCCAGTCTGGACAAACTATATACAAGGGAAAATATGTTGACCGTACTCTTGATACAAAAATTGGGCCGATAAAAGCCCGCATCTGGGATCGGGATGCAGATATACCTGACCTTGCCTCTCTTTGGTGGAGAGAGGATGAGTGCGCTATAACTTTATTGGGTTCAGTTGAATAAGGAGCATGCGATGACCGCACGAGTTTCAGGAAAAGTGAGTTTGGTTAGCGGGGCCGCAACAGGGATCGGGCAATCCATTGCTGCACGTCTGGCGCAAGAAGGTAGCTCCGTAGTTGTCGGTGACATTGATAAGTCGAAAGGCGAAGGGGTTGTTGAAGAAATAAATCAAAAGGGGGGTAAAGCGCAATTTGTCCAGTTAGACGTTACTAATGATGATATGTGGCGTGAGGCAATAGCTTTAGTTGATAAAGATTTGGGCCAGTTAGACATACTTGTAAATAACGCGGGTATAACTATTGTTGAAACGGTTGATAAAATGTCACTTTCTGCCTGGCGAACCGTCATGGCGGTTAATGTTGATGGAGTATTTTTGGGTACGAAATATGCAGTCCCTGCTATGAAACGTGCGGGGGGTGGATCAATTATTAATATTTCATCAATCCTTGGACTAACTGGTTTAGAAAAACTTTCAGCTTATTGCGCTTCTAAGGGGGCGGTCCGGCTTTTTACTAAGGCAGTGGCACTTGAGTGTGGACGCGATGGAAGCGGAATAAGAGTTAATTCAATTCATCCTGGTTATATCCATACCGCTATGATGGAAGATACATGTAAGCGAGATTATGATGGAGATATCCCCAAAGGTCTTGCTGAATTAGGTAAGTTGCATCCAATGGGGCGGGTTGGTCAGCCAGATGAAATTGCTGCTGGGGTGGTATATCTTGCATCCGAGGAATCAAAGTTCGTTACTGGAAGCGAACTGGTAATTGATGGTGGATATACAGCGGTATAGTATGAGAAATGGTTCATCTGCAATCATATCTCCAGTTTAAAAAACTATTGGACAGTGCAGCTCAGGTTGAAGATAAATTGTTCCCTAATGAGTTGGAAATGCTAGAGAATCTAGTAAAAAAATGTAATGAAACCGTGGAGCCGAATCCTGTAGATATAGCTGCTGCTGAAGTGCTTTTACGTAACGTTGAGATAAGAAAAAAATTAGATATTAGCATTGAGAATCATGAAATACGAAAAATTGACCTTCCTCACAAGTAGGTTTAACAAGTATTATTCTGCAATCAATGATTGACAAACTCTCATTGGTGAATTTCCATGAGCAATAAGTGGGAATTCTTGTGTCGTATAAGTTAGGTTAGTGTTCCCGCGCTTGGTTATTTGATTGGTCTGATTACCAAGCCAAGCTTTGCAGCGTTGTAATAACAACTGGGAGAGATATGATGTTTCACGTTCCTAAGAATGCACTATATAAGACTGTTAGCAGAAGAAAGTTTCTCGAACTTGGCGGAGGTACTGCCGTCGCTTTGGGCGCAGGCTCCCTGGGCGTGGGCTTGGGATCAGTTATTTCACGCCGGCCTGTATACGCGTCTTCTTCTATGGAGGCAAAATGGCGACAGTACGAGGGTTCAAAACTGGTTTTCATGTCGGAAAACACGCCCCCATCTTTTGCCATTCGTGATAACATAAAGGCCTTCTATGACCTGACGGGTATAGAGGTAGAGATTCTAATCGATGGCCTTCCAAGCGTTCAGCAAAAAGTAGGCATTGATCTAAGAAGTGGCCAGGCTGACTATCACTTAAATTACGTTCAGGATAAACCAATTGGGTCTCCGTTTGCTGATTTTTATGCAGATCTAAACTATTTTTCTGTGGATGATACTTTGCCGTTGGATCCTCAGGGATATGGTGACTCCGTCTGGTTTGAAAATTATTTAGATGCTTGTGGTGGCTATTATGAACGCGGGCCAATTCGCGCCTTTCCGTACGATTGTGCTGTATCTTGCACCTTCTACCGCCAGGACTTGTTCGAAAAACTTACAAAAGATTTTGAAGCGGACTATGGTTAGCGAATGGAATTCACTGATGATACCACGTACAAAAACATGGTGGATTTCAGCGCTTTCTTTTAAAAGATGCATGAGCGTGAT
>CAYRUX010000014.1:0-18789 GCA_964427515.1 uncultured Rhizobiaceae bacterium | reverse complement strand
TGACTTCCGTTCCAGAAAACTTGCCAAAAAGTATTCGATCCCCTTTGGAAACATCCAATCCATGAAGATTCCCGTTTTCATCTCTTTCTCCAGTGCCCACAGCAATTACTTGGCCTTCTGATGGTTTTTCTTGGGCACTATCAGGTATTATTATACCACCAGCCGTTTTTTCATCTTGATATACTCGACGAACTAAAACTCGATCGTGCAAGGGCCTGATATTCATTCTTTATCTCCCGAAGGTAGTTGCGAGGTCTACGACCCCAAGTCAAACAAACACAAAAAATATTAGCGCAACGCGCGCCAAATTAGCACTCCAATCGTACGAGTGCTAGATTGTATATAGGGATCCACAAGGGCTTCTGTCAACTGGGTAGGGTAAAACTTTCTAAATTTGTATATATCAAGGGCTTTTATTGCGTAAAATTGCTAGAATTTTGCCGTTTATGAAGAAGTTTTAAATCTCTTGGTGAGAGGCTGACTTGCAATTTAGCTACTAAATAATTATCCGACCTGCTCAACACATCACCTTTTTGATACAGCCAAGCAATAGTAGCGCCGTCAGTAAGCGGAATTTCTAAATTAATTGTCTTTTTACTATATTTCAGATTTTCGTCGATAATAGAGAGTAACTTTTCGAATCCATCGTTTTTAAGGGCCGAAAGTGACACACATGTCAAATTGTTGGATTTACTTAATCGTTCAAGTTGCGTACGCTCATTGCCATCCAATAAATCTATCTTGTTAAGAATTTCAATTATATTAGTTTCTATACTTGAGGACGATTTATCTAATTGAGTTAGCACATTTAAAACATCTTGACGCTGTTCCGTTGTGTCATGACGAGAAATGTCTCGTACATGGAGAATTAGGTCAGCAGCACTAACCTCTTCCAATGTTGCTCTAAATGCGGCTATTAGGTCATGTGGCAAATCTGAGATAAAACCAACTGTATCCGAAAGGATTATTTGGCGTTTGGAAGGTAACGCTAATGCTCTCATAGTTGGATCCAGAGTAGCAAAAACCTGATTCATAGCGTCTACATTTGCTCCAGTAAGTCGATTAAAAAGAGTCGATTTCCCGGCGTTAGTATAACCGACAAGCGCTACTATGGGATATGGCACTCTTTGTCTGGCCTCACGATGAAGTGTTCTGGTTCGAATAACTTTTTTGAGATCTCGTTTAATACTGTTAATTCTAATTTGAATCTGGCGTCTATCCGACTCTATTTGTGTTTCCCCAGGCCCACCAAGAAACCCAAATCCACCTCGTTGTCTCTCTAAATGTGTCCATGACCGTACCAATCGGCTTCGCTGATAGGACAGTGATGCTAATTCAACTTGAAGTATACCTTCTCTAGTCCGGGCGCGTGCGCCAAAAATTTCAAGAATAAGTGCAGTTCTATCTATAACTTTACACTTCCAAGCTCGTTCTAAATTTCTTTGCTGTATTGCAGTTAAAGAAGAGTCTAACACTACTATCTCTATATTAATGGCGTCGACAACTCCTTGTATTTGTGTCACTTTTCCAGAACCAAATAAAGTTGAAGGGCGTACTTTTGCCACCTTTATAGTGGAACAGTGATAAATTTTTAAATCGATAGCCTTAACAAGGCCTGTAATTTCGTTCAGGCGCGAACCGTCGTCTCTTCCCGCCAGTATATTACTATGAAAATACAGAGGTTTCTTGCGACCTCCATCAGCCAATAATTTGTCAGCGACGCGGGCTAGAGGCAATTTAGGAAGAAGTATTGCCGTACGCATAGATCTCAATTTTAGTTTAGTAAATGACGGTTCTTGTCACTCATCGTTGGAGAGGTCATCCTCATTGTCTGAGTTGCTGAGTTGTAGAGGTTGGCTCGGCATTATGGTTGAAATTGCGTGTTTATACACCAATTGGGAATGGCTATCTCTCCGCAATAATATACAAAAATTGTCAAACCAGTTTATGATCCCTTGAAGTTTAACGCCATTTACAAGGAAAATGGTAACTGGCATTTTGACCTTACGAACATGATTTAAAAATACGTCTTGGAGGTTTTGGGTTTTATCGCTAGGCATGAGCTTGTTCCCCTGTTTCTATTAGTCAGTTGTTATATGGGGTTTATACAGTTTATCTGTTTATAAGATCATTTAATTTACTAATCCAAGTATATGTTAATAATTTATTTTCTAGGTTACTATATTATTTATTATAACTTAATTTTTTATTTTAAGGTAAACTACTGAAAAATAACATAAAATATATCATGTGTTATTTTAATAAAAATTATTTCTAGTGTTTTAAGTATTTACCATTTTAATGGTTTGAACCTACATTATAACAATAATTTAGATAAAGTTTCTGAAGCTGTTTTGTTACAGGGCCCGGTTTTCCATTCCCAATTTGGTTTTCATTTATGCCCACTACACTGGTTACGAATGAAGTCGTGCTTGTGATAAAGGCTTCGGATGCAACTATTGCTTCGTCCTTAGTAAAGGGTCTTTCTAAAATAGTAATTCCATTTTGTTTTGCGAGCGAAATGACAGTATCTCTGGTTATTCCACCTAAAATATCAGGCCCCAATTGGCGAGTAATAACTGATCCATTTTTATCTACGATCCACGCGTTAGTAGACGATCCTTCTGTGATTAATCCACTATCATCAACAAACCATGCTTCATACACTCCTTTTTCTCTTGCTTTTTGTTTTGCTAAAATATTCGGCAAAAGCGATATGGATTTAATATCTCTTCTCAACCATCGAATATCCCTAGTAGTTACGACTTGAATGCCTTTTTCCTCTTCACCTATATTTCGACGTGCTGTTGACCGTGCAGTAAGAACTAACCCTGGTTTTGTTTCTTCATTTGGAAATGGATGGTCGCGTCTGGCTACACCTCTGGTAATTTGCAAATAAAAAATTCCATTATCAATACGATTGCGCCGAATAATTTCTTGAAAAATAGCTTTTAGCGGTTGCTCTTTCATTGGCATGGAGATTCTAAGCTCCTTAAGCGATCTTTTAAGGCGCTTTAAGTGCCCAGTTTCATCAATGATTCTTCCATCGCAAATTGCGGCGACTTCGTAAACTCCATCAGAAAATTGATATCCTCTATCTTCGACATGCACTGTAGCACTGTGATGAGGTAAATAACGACCATTAACATATGCAATTCTAGACATAAAAATATTCTCTCAATCAAAAAACTCGAGGCTTGCGGTAAAAAGTTTTTCTAGTTTTTTCACAACTGATGAGGAAGCGAGTACGACCACTCGATCATGTGGTTGGATCACACTATCACCCCTTGGGATAATTACTTTATCATCTCGCAAAATCGCACCTAATAAAATTCCATTAGGTAAATTAATTTCTTTAAGTGGTTTTCCTACCAATTGTGAAGTTTCTAGTGCCTCAGCTTCTACTATTTCTGCTAGCCCATCTCTTATAGACTGAATTCCTAAAATTCGTCCTCTTCGAATTCTGCGAAGAATTGTGGAAACAGTAGATTCACGAGGGCTGACGGCAACATCCACACCTAAAGCTCCCATTAAGGGAGCATAATTAGGACGGTTTATTAGGGTAATAGCAGTCTGGCAACCAGCACGTTTTGCTAGCAATGATGCTAAAATATTAACCTCGTCTTCATTTGATACTGCAATTATTGCTTCAGCCATCGATATATTAGCTTCTGCTAGAATTTGGCTGTCCAACGCATCACCTTGTATTACTGTGGTACGAGAGAGGTTTTCAGCTAAATACTGTGCACGTTTACTGCTGACTTCTATAATTTTGAGGTTAAGGTCGGGATGCTCATCTTCTAATTTTTTAGCCAAAAATAGTCCAATATTTCCACCTCCAACAATGGCCATACGTCGCGCTTCTTTCTCTTCATGACCAAAAACTGACATTGAGCGTTCGACGTGTTTGCTATCAGCTACAAAGTACACCTCATCTCCCACTAACATTTGGTCGTCACCCTTGGGAACAATCAATTTATCGCTACGCATTATACCTAGAACGACTATATTGAGATCTGGGAATAATTCAGTTAGCTGTCGTAGAGGAGTGTTTACGACCGGACAGCCCTCCTGACACCTGACAGCAATAACTTGTAGGCGACCATCTCCGAAAGAAAGACTATCCAGTGCCCCAGGAACTTTAAGTCTTCTGAAAATAGCCCGGGCAACTTCAATTTCAGGGGATATAATTAAATCAATTGGCATGTTTGAGGGGCTATATAACTCTGACCAAACCGGATCCAAATAACTTTGGTCTCGCACACGAGCTATTTTCTCAGGAACTTCAAAAATGGAGTGAGCAACTTGACAGGCTATCATGTTTACTTCGTCAGAATAAGTAACAGCAATAATCATATCAGCATTTTTTGCGCCGGCCTCGTCTAAGATATTGGGCAATGAAGCGCAACCGACAAGGCTTCTAACTTCTTCAGTCTCGGTTAGTTTTTGAATTGTTGCGGCGTTGCTATCGATTACCGTGACATCATTGGCTTCACTTGCTAGCTGGCGCGCGATACTGGATCCAACCTGCCCTGCTCCGCAGACTATTACTCTCACTATGCTGACCTCTCTTATAGTTATAAGGTGGTAAGTGATGTAGTACTATTCTAGGGAATTGTGTTCACGGTCAGGCGTATTGGAACGGCTTGTATCGGAAACATTCAGGTTTTTAAGTTTCCGATGTAAGGCAGAACGTTCCATGCCTATAAATTGTGCTGTTCTAGAGATGTTACCGCCAAAACGACCTAGTTGCGTGCTCAAATATTCCCGCTCAAATATTTCCCTCGCCCCCCTCAAAGAGAGCGACATAATTTCCCCACTCCATTGGTTGTTTGAATCTTCATTCATGCCTGATCCTATTTCCGGAGGTAGCATTGCAGCTGTTACATCGTCGGTTTGTTTGCCGGGAGACATTATTAATAACGATTCAATAACGTTTCTTAATTGCCTAATGTTGCCTGGCCAATCACATGACTGTAAGACAGCCAAAGCATCATCTGCTATTTTTCTTGGGTATAGACCCGCTATTTTTGAAGCACTTAGCATAAAATGGCTTGCTAGCTCTGGAATGTCATCCCGTCGTTCTTTTAATGGAGGAACGTGAATTGGGACGACATTTAAACGATAGTATAAATCTTCACGAAAGCGTTTTTGTTCAATTTCGGTCATTAGATCCTTATTTGTGGCCGCTATAACCCTTACGTCGACTGCAACTCGCGCACCGCTCCCAATTCTTTCAAATGATTGCTCTTGTATAACCCTTACCATTTTGCCCTGAGTTTCAATGGGCATATCGCTTACCTCATCAAAAAACAATGTTCCACCATGTGCTCGTTCAAATGTGCCAATTCTTCGGGGGCTATCAGAATTTATGTCACTTGGTTCGCTACCAAACAATTCAGCTTCTAAAGTGTCCGGTCGCATCATCGCGGAATTTACCACTACAAAGGGGAAATCTTTTCTATTGGAGTGCTTATGTATAAGTCTGGCTATTACCTCTTTACCAGATCCAGCCGGCCCAGTAATCATTACACGACTTCCGGTTGGGGCAACTTTTTTAATTGCTGTCTGAAGTAGGTTGGTTGAGGTAGAAACACCTATCAAACCAGGTGCGGGTTCAATTTGAAGTTTTAATTCTGCATTTTCACGGCGCAAGTCTGCAGCTTCAAGCGCTCGTGATATTTGCAAGAGAAGGCGATCCGCTTTAAAAGGTTTTTCTATAAAGTCATAAGCTCCAAGCTTAATTGCTGAGACCGCCGTTTCAATATTTCCGTGACCACTAATCATTATTATAGGTAAATTTGGGTGTCTTTTGCAAAGTAAACTGAGTAATTCCATTCCATCAAGCTTACTTCCTTGAAGCCATATATCTAAAATTAAGAGAGCTGGCGGGGGATTTTTTTCGAGAGCGCTTAAAGCAGCGTCACTGTTGGCAACGCTTCTAGCCTCATATCCTTCATCTTCCAAGATACCGGCCACCAGAATACGAATATCTTCCTCGTCATCAACTATCAATATATCGCGTGGCGCCATTATCAAAAATTCCTATCAATTTCACTAAACATTTTACGTAATATCAGAATTATCCTGAAGCTTCTTAAAAAATTTAAGTATAGCAACCGTGCCACCGAGAGGGTTGTCGGTTAATGAGAAATGTCCGTTATGATCCTTCATAATTTTACTAACTATTGCCAAGCCTAGACCAGTGCCACCGGTTCGAGTAGTTACATATGGTTCTATTAATCTATTTCTGTTTTTGTCCGGCAGTCCAATGCCATTATCTTCCACCTCAATAAGTATTTCAGTATCTTCACAAATTAATTTTATACAAATTTTTCCTTCAATAAGCTCTCTAGTTTCACTATTACGTCTACTTTCAATGGCTTCAATTCCATTTTTAAGCAAATTGGTCAGACATTGTCGGATTTGAGGACCATCGCACTCAATTGCGATGTCGGATATTGGTTTGTCATATATAAACTTTATGTCAGTTTGGGAAACTTGTTGGAGTACTATAGCTTGTTTAATTATTTCATTAAGGCTTTCAAGTTTCATAATAGGAGTTGGCATTCGAGCAAAGTCAGAAAATTCATCTACCATCTTTCGAATGTCGCTTACCTGACGAACTATAGTATCCGTGCAGGAAGCAAATATATCAGGATCAGAAATGATTTCGTTTGAATACTTTCTTTTTAAGCGTTCAGCAGAAAGCTGTATAGGAGTAAGAGGGTTTTTAATTTCGTGCGCTATCCTTCTTGCTACATCAGCCCATGCAGCAGTCCTTTCTGCAGCAACTAAGGCTGTAATATCATCAAATGTCAAAATGTACCCAGAAATACTACCGGCTAAATTTTCTACGGCTACTCTAACAAGAAGTATCTGTTTTTTATCAGAACGGTCTATTTGAATTTGTTTTTCAATTAGCTGCAATGGCTTTTTCTTTGCTTGATCAATTAATTCTGCCATTTCAGGAATTACTTCCGCAACTGATTGACCTAAAAATTCCTCTGATTTTACGCCTAAAAGCACCATTGCTGATCGATTAGGCAGAGTTATAATGCCATCAGGATTCACTCCTATAACACCTGCCGTTACTCCTCGCAGGACTGTTTCGGTAAATTGCCTTCTTTCGTCAAGCTGATGATTGGCTTCTATTAATCTATTTCTTTGCTCCTCGAGCTGGCCAGTCATTCTGTTGAATGCTCGACCGAGACTGGACATTTCATCATCATTATCACCCTCTATAATACGAGCTGATAGATCGCCACTGCGAACCCGTTCAGCGGCCAATACTAAATTTCCGATAGGTCGAACTAACTGATTAGATATGGCTAAACCAACCCAAACCGAAGCAAGAAGTACTAATAGGGCTACAACCACAAATATAAGAACAAAGGTAACTTGGAACCCTGACTGTTTACTCTCCAGTTCCTTGTATTGACCAACAGCACTCTCTACTCTTTGCACATGAGTTGAAACATTACTTTCGATGTAACTACCTACATACAAAAATGCGTCTACAAATGCGACGAGGCGTACCATGGCTCTTACGCGATCGTCAGTTTCGTTAGTAAGTATCACTACCTCACCTGATGCTGCCCTGTCTGTTATAGTTTCTGGAAGCCGCTCAAGTTCAAGCCCAAAACTTAATTCACTTTGGGCAAGAATTCTTCCGTTTCTGGTTAATACTGCTGCATCTGACAAACCTCTTTGCAAAGCGAACTGATTTAATAAATTTTTCAGAAGAGTTGGATTCTGTGAGATGTTAGGTGCGTTTCTATTGATATCGTTAGCGATGGCTATTGCATGACTACGAATTATTTCACGATGCTCTTGCATGTAAGCCTGTGCCACAACAACTGATTGATCAAGAGCAGTAGATACTTGTTTAGAGAACCAGGCTTGTAATCCAAAATTAAGGAACAACGCAGAAAATACTGCTACTAAAATAGCGGGGGTTACAGATACTAGGCTAAATAGACCAACTAACCTTGTGTGCAATCTTGACCCAGCAGACCCTTTGCGGCGTTCAAGCCATAATCTTACTAATCTTACAGTGACAATAGCACCTAAAATTAGTAATAGAACTAGGTCGATATTGAGTAGAATTAAAACATTATTTGGACTTGACCCAAATGGTCCTATACCACTCATAGCTCCATATGTGGCGATGCCGGATATGATAGCTGCAGCGGCGACGCCGAAAGCTGCCCTTCTTGATGAGCTTATTGTTTGAAACCATAGACGTGCGCGACCAGTAATCGACGTGTTATTGCTTTCGCCTGTTTGGTTTTCTTCTAACTGTTGATTATTTAGTTCTATCAAAACTTTGCCTTAAACCTCGTACGACCTCAAGATTCAGATCACGAATTTTTTTACGAAGTGTGTTGCGGTTCATTCCGAGCATCTTAGCTGCTTGTAATTGGTTGCCGCCCGTTGCCATGAGAGAAAGTTTAATTAGTGGCCTTTCTACTTCTTTGAGAACTCGCACGTACAAACCGGAAGAAGGTAGTTCACCGTCATGAGCTTCAAAATAATTACTCAGATGCCGTTCTATTGCGACGCTAAGGCTCTCATAGCCAACATTACGTTCGGCATTAAAGTTATCAATATCGCTTTTTGTTCTAGAATTGTCTACCCTAAGCAATTTCTTGATTTGATCCGTAAAAATTTCAAGTTTCAAGGGTTCCGCCATCAACATTACGTTTTTCTGATCTGTTATTAGCTCCCTTAGTCTTCTGTCAGAAAGGTTGTTTATGCTTAAAAAAATGATTTCAGGAGGATTGTTGGTATAAACCTTTTGTATAAGAGCTAGAAATTCAACGATATTTTCGTCAAGAATTTTAGCATCAGTTATTATACAATTACCTAAACCACGCTCTATCCAAGACCATAGAATCACAGCCTCATCTGTGCGTCTTAACACAAGGTTGGTCTGCTTGCCGAGGAATGCTTCTATGCTAGCGTTGTTATGGCTTTTTGATGACGCTATTACAACTGTTCTACTGCTATCTGCGTCCGTAGTGAACTTGTGCATTATATTTCATCTCCGAGACTGCTATTTTCAGTCTAGAACAGGGCTCTAAAATATCCAATTGAGATTTATTAAATATTCTTATCTATAATTTTTTTATAATAATTTTTTATTTGTTTAAGCACCAGTCTAGGGTCATCCACTTTATTAACATGGGACAAAAACTCGGATGCCCCAGGTAAGGAGCTTACATACCAAGAAATATGCTTTCTTGCTATACGAACGCCTGATTCAATGCCATGTAACGATAAAATCTTTTCATAATGTTCTATAAGCGTAAATTTTTGAGTAGAGATCGATGGTGACGCTAGTTTTTTGTTATATTGGAGATAGTGTGCCACCTGTTTTGGAAACCATGGCTTCCCGTAAGTTCCTCGACCGATCATTAAACCATCAGCCCCCGAAATTTTCAGACAATCTCTGGCGCTATCAAAGTCCACTATATCCCCGTTGGCAATAACTGGAATTTTTACTTGGCTCTTGACTTTTGAGATAAAAGACCAGTCAGATCTTCCACGATAAAATTGGCATCGTGTGCGACCATGCACGGTGATCATCGATATCCCACAATCTTCTGCAATTTTAGCCAATTGCGGAGCATTTTTTATTTCGTCATTCCATCCTGTTCTCATTTTTACTGTTACGGGAATTCGCACGGCAGCGACGACAGCAGCGAAAATTTTTTTTGCGAGCATTTCATCACGCATAAGTGCGGATCCAGATTTTTTATTGACAACAACTTTTGCAGGGCATCCCATATTTATATCGATTAAATCTGCTCCATAATCTTCGTTAATTTTTGCTGCGCACGCCATCATTTCAGGGTCAGCGCCAGCTAATTGTACAGCTATTGGTTTTTCAGTGTTTTTGTCAAATTCAACACGTTTTATATTTTTTGATTGATTGGCTATCACTTCACGGCTGGCAACCATTTCTGATATTACGAGCCCAGCACCAAACCGTTTTACAAGTGACCTAAACGGCATATCTGTCACCCCTGACATGGGTGCAAGCATTATGGGAGGTGTTATGGAAAGTCCAGAAATAGAAATGGATTTTGAGAATAGCATGTTTTTAGAATAAACTATTTTCTTATATGATGTGTAAAATAGTAGATTTTATAACAAAATAAAGTTGTTAGGCTAGTTTTTAAAACATACCAGTTAATAGTTTTGGATGTTTCCATTACCTGATTTATGGCTTCATAGTGGTTAAAATGTAATAAATTTTATATAGATTCTGTCTTTTGCACCTTATTGTGCTGCTGAAATAATTATTCCGGGCAGTTAAAAATTTTTTATGATATTGAAATTATTATAGGGGTATTTGCTGAAATGCCAGGCAATATAGCATTGATATTAGCTGCGGGTAGAGGTCATAGGTTTGGTGATAAATTGCCCAAACAGTATCAAACCTTATTTGGGCTAAAAGTACTTTCTTATAGTTTACGAACGTTTTTACAATGCCCTATGATTAATGCAGTTCGTGTTGTAATCCATCCAGACGACCTCGAATTATATAAAAATGTCATTAATGATGTGGATCTAGATTTGAGAAAAGAAAAGCTCTTAAGTCATGTGAATGGGGGGGCTACTCGACAAGATTCTGTACTCCAGGGCTTGGAAAGTTTACTTGATATGTCTGCAAACAATGTTTTGATTCATGATAGTGCGAGACCATTAGTTAGCTCGGAGATAATTGAAAGTAGCATTAACCAGATTAGTAATAATGTTGGTGCTGTTGTTGGAATTCCAGTTAATGACAGCCTGAAATTAGTGGAACAAAATACCAGAACTATATTAGAAAATGTATCACGTGCTAACGTGTGGCGAGCTCAAACACCGCAGTGTTTTCGTTACGAAGAGATTCTTTCAGCCCATAGGTTGAGGAAAGGCAAGAATTTTACAGACGATTCATCTGTTGCGGAAAGTTGCGGTTTTTCATTGGCCATGGTTAAGGGGCACGTAAATAATTTCAAGATTACTACCGAGGAAGATATGCAAAGAGCAGAACAGTTGTTAAAAGCCAATGCTTCTTCATCAAGCAAATCGTCATCTATAGAATGGGTAACGAAAGCTGGATTAGGATATGATGTCCACAAGTTTTCAAATGCTGGGGATTATCTCAGTTTATGCGGGGTTAGAATACCGTTTACAAGCGGAGTAATAAGTCATTCAGATGGGGACGTGGCTTTGCATGCTTTAGTAGATGCTATTCTAGGAGCTATAGGAGAGGGAGATATTGGGGAGCATTTCCCTCCAAACGATGAAAAATGGCGAGGGGAAAATTCTGAGAATTTTATTAATCATGCCATGAGTCTATTAAATAAAAAGGGTGGTAGGTTAAACCACGTCGATATCACTATAATATGTGAAAAACCTAAAATTAATAAATTTAGAAAAGAGATGATGGAAAATTTAGAAGTAATTTTAGGAATTCCCAACGTTGATATAAATCTGAAAGCTACAACTACAGAGAAGCTAGGATTTACTGGCAGAGCTGAGGGCATAGCAGCTCATGCTATTGCTACTGTTAGAGTACCTGTAAGGTGAAAATCTTAATGATACACAAAAATATCTACTGTACTGATGAAGATTAATCATTTTTCATATCTTCTTGCAACTTGGTTTGGTACTGGTCTTTCTCCACTAGCTCCAGGGACTATAGGGTCTTTGGCAGCATTGCCAGTGGCCTATTTGATCAGTCATTTCATTGGGATTGTTGGCTTAGGAATAGGAATTATTATAGTTTCTGGTTTGGGTGTATGGGTTGCTAATATTCATTCCCGAAGAACTGGCTCCCATGACTCTAAAGAAGTTGTCATAGATGAGGTTGCGGGACAGTGGTTGACGCTATTATTGGTACCTGCAGATATTGTGTTTTACTTGTTAGGTTTTTTACTGTTCAGGTTTACTGATATTGCTAAACCATGGCCAATAAACATGATCGATAGGAATATGAAAAGTGGACTGGGTGTTATGCTAGATGATCTAGTTGCTGGCGCCATTTCGGCTATAGTTCTTTGGAATATTTGGATGTGGACAAGTTTATGACGAGTTTCAAAGATTATTTCGAAACTGTATCTATGTTATTAAAAGAATGTAAAAATAGACACGTTAAAATATCTACGGTGGAATCATGTACTGGTGGTTTAATAAGTGCGCTTTTAACTTCCATACCAGGTTCATCTTCGGTTGTTGAACGTGGCTTTGTAACCTATTCCAATGATGCAAAAATTGACATGGTTGGAGTACCTTTAGCTTTGATAGAACAATATGGAGCTGTTAGTCGACAGGTATGCTGCGCAATGGCAGAGGGAGCAATTAAGAATTCATTGGCTGATTTCGCTCTCGCAGTAACCGGAATTGCTGGCCCAGATGGGGGCACCTTAAGCAAACCCGTTGGCTTAGTATATATCGCATGCGCATACAAAGGTTATATGACCCAAGACACTAAATGTTTATTTAAAGGAGATAGAGAAAGTGTGAGGATTAAAACAGCAGAAAAAGCTTTTGAGTTAGGTTTGACAGTTATAAGAAAAAACTAATTTTAGTAACTTGAATAGCTTGTTGTTACTCTGTCTCTACCTTCTAGTTTGGGAACCGTGTATAGCTGTTTAGCTCGGTTTTCAAAAGCCATAACCATCTTAGTTACGGCATCTGTGAATAAATTACCAATGACTTTTTCAAGTAGTTTGGATCTAAATTCAAAATCAACTAGAAAATCGATTTTACATTTTTCTTTATAATCCAGAAACTCCCATCGATTAATTAGATATTTAAACGGTCCATGAGTGTATTTAACATCGATAACGAAATTATTTCTGTCAAACTCTACTCTGGAGCCAAATTGTTCACGAAACATACGAAACCCAACTACCATATCCGCCTCCAAAAAATTATGTTCGAGTTTGGTAATTCTGGTTGCTAAACACCATGGTAAAAATTCTGGGTATCTTTCTACATCTGAGACAAGTTCAAACATCTGTGTTTTTGAAAATGACATGATTCTTTGTTCGGAATGCCTTGGCATTACTCTTTATGATACCGTCTCACTAATTACATTAGTAATGTCTTTTACCTTGCTTAGTTGCGCAAGGCGTCTTGTTCTTAATCTCATAAAGTCGTCTCCTGCCAAATAAGAGGATCTAGTTAAAGGTGAAGCGGATACCATTAAGAATCCCTTGCTGTAAGCAATGCGTTCAAGCTCTTGAAATTCTTCTGGCTCAACAAAACGAGAAACTTTCTGGTGGTTTTGCGTTGGTTGAAGGTATTGCCCGATAGTTATGAAATCTACGTTTGCGCAGCGCAGGTCATCCATAACTTGAAGTATTTCCCGTTTTTCCTCTCCAAGACCAACCATAATGCCAGATTTAGTGAAAATACCCTTATCCTGAATTTTTACGTTATCCAGAAGTCTTAGAGAATGATAGTATCTAGCCCCAGGCCTTACCTCCGTATAAAGCCTTGGTACAGTTTCTAAATTGTGATTGTAAACGTCTGGCTTTGCGACAAGGACTTGTTCTAAAGCTCCCTTCTTATTTCTAAAATCTGGTGTTAGTACCTCGATAGTTGTATCGGCTGATGCCTCGCGTACATGTTTAATACAGCGAGCGAATTGTCCTGCTCCGCCGTCTTTCAAATCATCCCTGTCGACGGATGTTATTACCATGTGATTAAGTTTTAGCTTTGCAGCCATTTTGGCTAATTCAGCTGGTTCCCCCTCATTAACACTACTGGGGCGTCCTGTAGAGACATTGCAAAAAGCACATGCACGAGTGCAAATGGAGCCCAGTATCATGACAGTAACATGCCCTTGCGACCAACACTGACCAATATTAGGACATGCTGCTTCTTCACACACAGTATTAAGTTTATGTGTGCGAATTAATTTGCGAGTTGACACAAATTCAGCCGAGTTAGGGGCTTTTACTCTTAACCAACTTGGTTTTGGTACTCGACGTGTTTGGTTGAGCTTTTTGCTATTAGCAGGCGACACTGTCATGTTTTATATACCTTCTACGGTTTTTTTATGACACTAGATGTGGATACTTCGGTTATACGCATCAAGTACGGATTCGTGCATCATCTCAGAAAGAGTAGGCTGTGGAAAAATTGTATGAATAAGGTCGGCCTCCGTGCATTCCATTGTTTTTGCTATAGTATATCCATGGATTAATTCAGTTACTTCACTGCCAATCATATGAGCGCCTAATAATTCTCCAGTTTTATCATCAAATATTGTTTTTATCATTCCCTGTGGCTCCCCAAGAGCGATAGCTTTACCGTTTGCGGAAAAAGGAAATCTTCCAATCTTTATCTTATATCCATTTTCCAGTGCTTCACCTTCTGTAAGCCCAACAGAGGCTATTTGAGGGCGAGAATAAGTACAACTTGGAATGTTATCAATGTTTAGGGGTGCAACACCATCGAAATTTGCTATTCTCTCAATGCAGATAATTCCTTCATGAGAAGCTTTATGGGCAAGCCATGGAGGTCCGGTAACATCCCCAATGGCATAAACTCCAGACTCATGGGTTTTCATCCATTGATCAGTTTTTATATGTCCTTTTACAGTTTTTACAGTCGTGTTATTTAGGCCAAGATTTTCCGTATTACCAACAATACCAACAGCCAATATAGCTCGGTGAAAAGTAAGATTCTCTTCAGAACCATTACTATTTTGAATTATTGCGGTTACAGAATTATTAGAAACAGCGACTAGGCGTTTTAAAGTTGAATTAGTTTTTATGGCCATGCCTTGGTCATTAAACTGTTTTGTTGCCAATTCCGAAATCTCTTCGTCTTCGGAGGGAAGAATCCTAGGCATGCTTTCTATTAAAGTTACCGGCACTCCAAAACGTAAATAAAAACTTGCAAATTCTACGCCTATAGCCCCACCGCCAATTACCAGCAAGCTTTTTGGTAATGATTGTGGGGTCATGGCCTCCTTGTATGTCCATATAGAAGTACCATTAGGCTCTGCGATGTTAGGCAAAGATTTTGCTCGAGCTCCAGTGGCAATTATAACGTTATTATAGTTATGCGTTGTAGTCTGATCACTATTATTAGATATTCTTAATTCATTCGTTTTAGTGAAACGGCCCTCCCCTTTGATAACATCAACTTTGTTCTTGTTTAAGAGGTATTCAACTCCTTTAGAGAGCCGCATTGCTGCCTGACGCGAACGATTAATAATTTGTTTTATATCGAAATTGGAATCGCTAAAAGATAAGCCGAAATTCTCTGCATCAAGTATTGTGTCTCTAATATCTGCAGCCCTTAATAAGGCTTTCGTGGGTATACAGCCCCAGTTGAGGCATACGCCCCCTAATTTGTCGCGCTCTACTAGTGCTGTAGTCAAACCTAGTTGAGCAGATCTAATCGCTGCAACATATCCTCCTGGCCCACTACCTAGGATTATAACATCGTAAGTCTTATTTGCGTCCATTCTTTACTTGCTTTCCTACTATCTTAAGTTATCAACCCCAAAAGGCCTATAGTAACATAGTTAAAGGATTTTCGATGAAGCCTTTGAACACTTTAAGAAATCTTGCTGCAGTAGCGCCATCGACCACTCGATGGTCAACGGATAATGTGCAGGACATAACATTACCAATAGCCAACGCATTTTCATGTATTATCGGCCGAGCCTCTGCAGCGCCAATTGCTAATATCATTGACTGTGGTGGATTTATAATGGCTGAAAATTCTTTAATACCAAACATGCCTAGGTTGGAAATACTAAAGGTTCCACCTTGATATTCTTCTGGTTTTAAACTCATCGGCTTTGATCTAGCTCGGTCTGCCAGTGCTCTAGATTCTTTGGCTATTGTCCCAAGACCTTTTTGATCTGCATTTTTTATAATTGGAGTGACTAGACCATCATCTATTGCAACTGCTATTGAGATATCAATAGAAGAGTAGAATCGAATATTTTCTTTCATCCACGAGGCATTGCACTCTGGCATTTGTTTTAATGCCAGGGCGGATGCGAATATAACAAAATCATTTAACGAAATATTGTAATCGCTATTGCGCGAATTTAGATCCTGTCTAACTTCTAATAAAGCATCAACATTACAATCAATATTTAAATAAAAATGTGGTATGGTTTGTTTTGCTATTTGTAGCCTTTCAGCGATAACTTTTCGAATATTAGTAGTTTTAATTTCCTCATAAGGCGAAGTGGATCTTAGGGTTTTGTCCAATGATACCCCGGGCTGTTCTATTTCTACTTTACCCTGATCAGGGTCTACTGTTCTATTTTTTAATGCGAGTTCAATATCTACTTTTACAATACGTCCGTTAGGGCCGCTGCCTTTAATAGTCGTTATATCTAGACCTGCTTGAGAAGCCATCCTTCGTGCTAGTGGGCTGGAAAAAATTCTAGCAATATTTTTTTGAGGGCTAGCTTTTTTGGACACAATCTCTGAATCAGCGGATGCTTGCTTACTTTCCATATAAGTGTTTGGTACACCGTTATCTATCTGTTTTTTTGCGTCACTATCTGCATTATTATCAGGTTTATGAATCGCTTTCGCATTATTGTCGTCTAGAAGTGAGGCTTCTTCACCATCTTCTAATATAATCCCAATTACGGCATTAACAGGAACATTTTCTGTCCCATCTGGTGTAATTATTTTACCCAATATACCATCATTTATGGCTTCAATTTCCATGGTAGCTTTATCAGTTTCTATTTCGCACAGAAGATCGCCGGTAGAGATTTTATCTCCCTCCTTTTTAATCCAACTTGCGATGTTTCCTTCTGTCATCGTCGGAGAAAGAGCTGGCATAAGCACATTTATTGGCATTAAGAAATCCTCTTTAAGTTTTGAAACGTAATTTTATAGATCCATTAACATTATTTCGCATAACAAAGTTCTTTAGCAGCTTTTACAATATTATCAGTTTGAGGAAGAGCTAACTTTTCCAAATTGTTTGCATAGGGCAAAGGTACATCGACTCCTCCTACGCGACTAACAGGACTGTCGAGATGATCAAAGGCAGTTTCAGACAATAGTGCGGAAATCTCAGACCCAATTCCGTGGGATTTCCAACCTTCCTCAACAGTTAACAAGCGATTGGTCTTTACTACCGAGTTAACGATGGTATCTATATCCAATGGTTTTAGACTTCTTAAATCTATTACCTCAGCTTCGATGCCTTGAGTGGCTAAAATATCAGAAGCTTCTAGCGCTTTTTCAACCATTATAGAAAAGGCTGTAATAGTTATATCTTCTCCAGCCCGTATGATATTGGCTTTCCCGATGGTTACTATGTGGTCGGAGACATCTGGGACTTCAAAACTACGGCCATAAAGCAGCTCATTTTCAAGAAATACCACGGGGTTTCGATCACGAATAGCTGATTTAAGCAATCCTTTTGCATCTCCAGCAGAAAATGGTGCAATTACTTTTAACCCAGGTATATGAGCATACCAACTCCCAAAACATTGAGAATGTTGTGCCCCAACTCTAGAAGCAGATCCATTTGGTCCGCGGAACACTATGGGTACATTTATTTGGCCTCCAGACATATAGCTTGTTTTTGCAGCTGAATTTATTATTTGATCTATTGCCTGCATTGCAAAATTAAAGGTCATAAATTCTACGATCGGTTTTAGTCCTGCCATCGCTGCCCCAATACCAATCCCCGCAAAGCCTGATTCTGTGATTGGAGTATCTATAACCCTTTTATTGCCGAATTCTTCCAATAGTCCTTGACTAACTTTATATGCCCCCTGATAGTCAGCAACTTCTTCTCCCATGAGAAACACATCTTGGTCTGCCCTCATTTCTTCAGACATTGCATCTCTGAGTGCTTCTCTGACAGTTAGTTGCGCCATTTTTAAATATTCCAAATTTCTAATGATCTACAAAAACATCTATATGTAGTTCTGAAGGGCTTGGTTCTTCAGAGTGTTGTGCAAATTCAGCCGCTTCATCAATTATAGTCCTTATCTGACCATCGATTTCTTTTAGTTCATTCGAGTCAATACCACTTTGATCTAACACTTCTTTCAGATTTTGGATCGGATCTCGTTCTTGGCGAACCTTCGAAACCTCTTCTCTGGATCTATATTTTGCAGGGTCTGACATTGAATGTCCGCGATATCTATAAGTCATCATTTCTAATAGAACAGGCCCTTTCCCCGCACGACATTTGTTCACTGCCTTATTGGCGGCCTTCTGAACGGCTATAACATCCATTCCGTCAACTTGTAGACCTGGAATGCCAAAAGGGTCGCCACGTTGGCACAATTCTTGAACAGCTGTGGAACGTGTAATTGGAGTACCCATAGCATAATGATTGTTTTCAATTATAAAAATTACCGGTAAATTCCACAACGCTGCCATATTAAACGCTTCAAAAACTTGACCCTGATTTGCGGCTCCATCACCGAAATAGGTTACTGAAACGCTATTATTATTCTTGTATTTATTAGCAAATCCAAAACCTGCACCGATTGGTACTTGTGCTCCAACAATGCCATGTCCTCCATAAAAGTTGCCCTGGGGGAAAAACATGTGCATGGAACCTCCCTTACCCTTGGAGGTGCCGCTGTATCGGCCGGTTAATTCTGCCATGCCGTTTTTGGGATCCGCACCAGCAGCAAGCATATGAGCGTGGCATCTATACCCGGTAATTATGGAATCACCATTTTGTATGGAATGCTGTATGCCGGGAACCACCGCTTCCTGACCGATATACAGGTGACAAAACCCCCCCATAAGCCCCATTCCGTACATT
>CAYRUX010000013.1:0-6415 GCA_964427515.1 uncultured Rhizobiaceae bacterium | reverse complement strand
TGTTATTAGATTAAGAATTACTGCGCGCAATAAAACTAAAATTGGAAATCAAACTGTACGACAACACTCTGATTCAATTCGTCTTGTTGCACTGGTAGAACTTTTGTATGCAACTGGATTGCGTGTGTCTGAACTGGTTGGAGTATTGGTAAAGCATATTATAGACGAGCAAGAGTGTATTTTGGTTCCTCAGAAAGGTGGAAACGAGCGTATAGTTCCAATAGGAGATACCGCAAAAATCGCTTTAAAGGAATATTTAGTGGTCCGTGATATTTATATTAAGGGTGCAAAGTCAGTTTATCTTTTCCCATCAGGCAAAAGTCATCTAACTCGCCACCGAGTCGCACAAATATTAAAATTATTGGCTAAAGATGCTGGATTATCGCCAGATAATATCTCGCCACATGTATTTCGCCATGCTTTTGCGAGTCATCTATTGGCAAACGGTGCAGACTTGTTGTCGGTTAAGAAAATGCTGGGTCACTCTACTATTTCACAGACACAAGTGTATACTCATTTACTGGATGAAAGACTTAAAAGTGCTGTAACCAAGCATCACCCTTTAGCAAAGAGTTGAACCAATGGCGTTCTAAGTAGCGCGAGTGTTTGAATTAGCGTAACCTGTGGGAAGATTTTATTAACAATTTTAGTATCATGGCTGAAACATGAATAGTTATTTGGATTTTGAAAAACCAATCGCAGAAATCGAGGGAAAGATCCAAGAGCTGCGTCACTTGAGCGATGAAAACAGCGTAAATATGACTGAAGAGGTTTCAAAGCTTCAGGGAAGAGTGGATCGTATTTTACGCCAAACATATAGCAGACTGTCTCCATGGCAAAAGGCCCTGGTTGCACGGCACCAATTAAGGCCACATTTCTCTGATTATATCTCAGGTCTTATTGAAGATTTTACTCCTTTGGCAGGAGATCGTTATTTTTCAGAAGACTGCGCTATAATTGGTGGTTTGGGACGGTTTCGCGGTTCTTCTATAATGGTTATTGGTCACGAAAAGGGAGCAGATACAGAAGGAAGATTGCGCCACAATTTCGGTATGGCGAATCCGGAGGGATATCGTAAATCTGTCCGGCTAATGCAATTAGCAGAGCATTTTTCTCTTCCTGTTGTTACGCTGGTGGATACCCCGGGGGCATACCCGGGAATTGGTGCTGAGGAGAGAGGTCAGTCTGAGGCTATCGCAAGGAGTATTGAGACTTGTCTGAATTTAAAGTCACCAATTATTAGCTTTATCATCGGTGAGGGAGGTTCGGGAGGTGCAATAGCGTTGGCGGTAGCTAACAGAATTTTGATGTTAGAACACGCCACTTATTCTGTAATTACACCGGAAGGTTGTGCAGCCATTTTATGGCGAAACTCTGATCATATTCAGGAAGCGGCAGAATCTTTGAAGATGACCGCTCAGGATTTACATAAAATGGGCATTGTCGATGGTATCATTGATGAACCGCTCGGAGGGGCACATAGAAAACCCGAATCGGCTATCTCTTCTGTTGGCGATGCACTTCATAATGCTTTGATCGACTTATCGTCCGTCAGTGGAGAAGAACTTAAGGCGGCTCGCAGACAAAAATTTTTGGATATGGGCAGCCTCGGTTTGGATTAGTTTACATTTCAGAAATCTAATCGAGGTATTAAAGGTCATTGGCTTAGAATGATGGGCTCAGACATTGTTTTCGTTTTTCAATTTAATTTACCATGACATTGCTTGTATTTCTTTCCTGAACCACATGGGCATGGGGCATTTCTACCGATACGATGCCAGGTGGAAGGATCATTTTGATTAAAGTCTGCATGTTTCAGAGTCCCGGATGGTATGTTATCATCATCCTTAATACTTGGGCCAGTTTTGTTGTTTTGCGGTGTTGTTATGGCAGTTTCTTCTATTGCTGAAGGTTTCAAACCGCTAAATGCTGGATCCTCTCGTGTTTCGTGGGTTTCTTGCTCTCTGGAATTAACCAATTGCGCGGACTGATCATTCACCCTTAGTTCTATATGAGTTAATAACTGGGTAACTTGCTCCCGAAGGCCAGAGAGCATCGATTCAAACATACCAAATGCCTCCTGTTTATATTCATTTAATGGATCTCGCTGAGCATATGCCCTGAGGCCAATTCCTTGACGCAAATGATCTAAACTAAGCAAATGATCTTTCCATGTTGAATCTAAAATTTGGAGCAGAAGGCTTTTTTCCGCCATAGCCCATAAGTCAGACCCATAATTAGCGACTTTTGAAGCCATTTGTTTATCAGATGATTGGGATATTCTATCTAAGAATTCCTCGTCCGCGATACCCTCTTCTTGCGCCCAGTCATTGATATTTAGATCTAAGTTAAGTAGACGTTGGCAATCTTCCTTTAATGCGTCTACATCCCACTCTTCTGAGTAGGCTTTTTCAGGAACATTATTGGCTACAATATCTTCAATTACTTCATGGCGCATATCGGTAACAGTTTCAGATACAGATTCGGCGCGCATTAAGTCTTTTCTCTGTTCGTAAACAACTTTTCTCTGATCATTCATTACGTCATCAAATTTAAGGAGGCTTTTTCGTATCTCATAATTACGATCCTCAACTTTTTTCTGTGCCTTCTCTAAAGCCTTATTTATCCATGGATGAATAATCGCTTCTCCTTCCTTTAGGCCTAGCTTGGCAAGCATGGAATCCATTCGTTCAGATCCAAATATTCTCATTAAATCATCTTCTAGAGAGAGAAAGAAAACCGAAGCCCCGGGATCTCCTTGTCGACCGGCACGACCCCTTAATTGGTTGTCGATTCGCCTTGCTTCATGTCGCTCACTGCCAATAATTAATAGTCCACCTGCTGAAAGAACTTGTTTTCTTTCCTCTTGTACATCTTTACGAATTTGAGAGTTTTCCAATTCTAACTTGGTCTGATTCTCAATTTCTCCAAGTTCCTTAAGAATTCGAAATTCTGCGTTCCCACCGAGTTGAATATCAGTTCCTCTGCCCGCCATGTTGGTTGCTATAGTAACAGCTCCTAATCCCCCAGCTTGTGCAATAATCTGAGCCTCTTGTTCGTGGTAACGGGCATTCAGGACATTATGTTCAATGCCTTTTTCATTGAGCAGTTTGGAAAGCAACTCCGATTTTTCGATGCTTGTAGTTCCTACTAGTACGGGTTGGCCTTCAGTTCTACATTTTTGAATTCTAGCAATTATAGCGTCCCATTTTTCTCCAGCTGTACGGTATACTTCGTCATCATGGTCTTCTCTGATACACGGTTTGTTCGTGGGAATCTGTGTGACGTCCAGCTTGTATATATCGGCAAATTCAGCAGATTCTGTTGCTGCTGTTCCTGTCATGCCTGACAATTTAGGGTACATGCGAAAATAGTTCTGAAATGTGATAGAGGCTAAAGTCTGGTTCTCATTTTGGATTGGTACTTTCTCTTTTGCTTCTAGCGCTTGGTGCAATCCGTCAGAAAACCTGCGGCCTGGCATCATTCGACCCGTAAATTCATCAATAATGACTACTTGCCCATCTTTAACTATGTAGTCTTTATCTTTTTCAAACATCTGATGGGCTCGAAGTGCTTGATTCATGTGATGTACTAGAGAAACATTTTCTATATCAAAAAGATTTGGGCTCTTTAAAAGGTCAGATTGTTCTAGCAGGTTTTCTACTTTTTCTGCGCCTACATCTGAAAGGGTCGCCGTTCGAACTTTTTCATCTATCTCATAATCTTCCGGATCAAGGTTTGGGATTATACCGTCAGTAGCTTCATACATATCTGAATGATCTTCAGCTGGGCCAGAAATGATTAATGGTGTGCGAGACTCATCGATAAGGATGCTATCAACCTCATCGATAATGGCAAAGCTGAACTCGCGCTGAACCATGCTTTCTAGAGTGAATTTCATATTATCGCGTAGATAATCGAATCCAAATTCATTATTAGTTCCGTATGTGATATCGCATTCATATTGTGCTCGGCGTTCCTCATCAGCGACCCCAGGGACAATACAACCTACAGTCATACCAAGAAATTCATAAATCTCTCCCATCCAAGCGGCATCTCTTTTTGCTAAATAATCATTTACGGTAATAACGTGTACGCCTTTACCAATTAATGCATTTAGATATACAGGCAGAGTAGAGACTAGAGTTTTGCCTTCGCCTGTTGCCATTTCTGCAATATGACCTTCGTTAAGAACCATTCCACCAATTAACTGAACGTCATAATGTCTTTGTCCAAGTGTACGTTTGGCCGCTTCGCGCACATTCGCAAAAGCCTCTGGTAGTAAGGCAGCTAATGTTTCACCATTTACAGCTCTTTGACGCAGTTCTTGGGTAAATGATTTTAGCTTTTGATCTGGTAAAGATGCAAAATCAGCCTCGAGCTTATTTATTGCCTGAACCTGACTGGAATAGGCATTTAATACACGCTCATTAGCGGTACCAAATATTCGACGTGTTAAACCCCTGATCATGGGATTACCTCGAAGTTATCACCGATTATCATTTTATCATGATTTATACTGATGGAGAGATAAGCTCACGAATCGATCGTGTCAACGGCTTGTCTCAAATTCCATCACTTTGTGTAGGCATGCTTGTTCGAAATCTGATGATATGGTTAAAGAATTAGTATGGCTTAGTTGCCCTCATATCAAAGGTTATAATTATGTTTAATTCTCTGTTTCAATTGAAACCGAAAATATTATTTTTAACGTCAATACTTATAGTGATGCTTTTATTGCTGTCCCAAGCTGGCCCAACATTCGCGACTGATAGCGATAAAATTATAGCCACGGTAAATGGTGATGTCATAACTTTGGGTGAGGTAGAATTGGCTGTAGAATTTCTGCCTAAGCAATTTCAGAGTTTACCAAATACTGAATTGATCCCGCTTATCACAGAGGAGTTAATAGATATCAAACTGCTATCTTCTTATGCAATAAACAGCGGTTTGGTTGAGTCAGCTGAAATTATTAGACGCAGAGATTTTTATGAGATGAGGCTCATTTACGATTATTTTGTACGACACATAATTAATGAGAACCTGACAGATGAAAAATTACTTAAAAGATATAATTTATTTATTAAGAATTTTGTTGGCAACGAAGAAATAAAAACTAGCCACATTTTAGTTTCAAACGAAGAAACTGCTGAAGCAATATTGGTCGAATTAGCTGGGGGGTTAGACTTTTCCCAAGCTGCAAAGACATATTCTAAGGGGCCGTCCGCTTCACAGGGTGGGGATATAGGATTTATAACAATAGATCAGGTAGTGCCAGAGTTCGGAGCGGTGGTGTTTAAGATGGAAATTGGAGAAATTTCTGAACCGGTTAAAAGCCAATTTGGGTGGCATATTATTAAAATACTTGAAAAACGTACACAAGAACCACCTAGTTATATAAATATTGAAGAAACTTTGAAAGCCCAAGTTGCAGATGATTTGATACGTCAGGAAGCAAATAGGGTTCGAAGTTCGGCAAAAATCGAGTACTTTAATGAAGCTTTTATTGAACCCTGAATTAATACACACTAAAAATTTTTTTGATGGGTAAGAATATGTCAAAAATTTCCCCCTTAGCACCAGACGCATTTCCCGAAATGCCTGAAATTGCAGGTGTACGAATGGGTACAGCTGCCACTGGAGAAAGTTATATTGATCGGGATGATCTGCTTTTAGCAAGTTTTTCAACTGGAACTAGGGTTGCTGGTGTATTGACCGCGTCAAATACGCCAGGTGAACCCGTGAAATGGTGCCGGCGGCTTCTAAAACGAGGTCGTGCTAGGGGCTTGGTTGTAAATTCAGGAAATGCTAACGTTTTTACTGGGAGAATGGGTGAGTTTGCAGTGGCACGAACTGCTAAAGAGGTGGCAAAATGTTTGGATGTATCCGATGACGAAATATTTGTTGCGTCTACGGGTGTTATTGGCGAACAATTGGATTACAAACGAATTTTAAGTGTTTTACCCTCTGTCAGTAAAACCTTGAAAACAGAATCATGGTTAAATGCTGCGAAATCTATAATGACAACAGATACATTTCCTAAAGGGGCATGGCGTAAGACGCATATTGATGGATATCCCGTTAATATAGCGGGTATAGCTAAGGGATCGGGTATGATTGCTCCTAATATGGCGACAATGCTGGCTTTTTTATTTACCGACGCGCGTTTACCAGTTCAGGTTCTAAATTCGTTATTGAAAGCTGAGACCAAATATTCGTTCAATTCAATAACAGTGGATGGCGACACTTCCACAAGTGATACTTGTTTGCTTTTTGCAACTGGTCAAACTCGAGGGTATAGCAACGTAAACAGTGCACGAGACATTCGATTGCGTGATTTTCACGCTGCCTTAGGAGAAGTAATGTTAGATCTGTCCCACCAAATCGTGCGTGACGGCGAAGGTGCAACTAAATT
>CAYRUX010000012.1:0-6347 GCA_964427515.1 uncultured Rhizobiaceae bacterium | reverse complement strand
GTAGAGATAACTCGTATAATAATAAATATTGTGCCGCGAGTTCTCTAGAGTCAGGGATGCGATAATACGATGGGTCGTCCGCATGCATATTTTTATTTAATCTTTTCATTATATCTGAAAAAGCTGAAACGTGCACGATGTTGGGTTGTTGGCGGTACCATTCCGCAAACCTTTCAACGTTGGATATGTAGTCCGGATTACTTATTTCGCCTTCACCACCCGCTTTCAAAGAAAATTCAAATGATTCAACACCAGTTAAGTTTTCAATCACAAAATCAGTATCTCGACGGAATTCATAGCGGTCATCAAAATATTTGGTCCAGTTGTCATTTAGTTCTACCCGAGGAACGCCGAATGCTAGAACAATTATTATTATTGACATAAAAATTAGAAGCGTCTTACGGTTACTTACTACAAAAATTCCAAATTTTTCGAAGAAAGATTCCTGTCTTGATTTTTGAATAGGGACCCTCAGTGGCATTATATAAAGAAGTGCTGGAACAAAGGTTATTGCAAAAATAAACGCTGTTATCACTCCAAATGCCACAAGATTTCCCAAGTGGTGGAACGGAGGTGCGTCTGAGAAATTCATACTTAGAAAACCGATTGCTGTCGTTATAGTAGTGAGTAGCATTGGTTGGAAATTCACCCGCAAGGACTCAAGAATTGCCTCACGTTTAACAAGTCCTGATCGCATGCCGATCATAATAGTTGAAATAATGTGTACTGAATGAGCGATTGCTACGGTCATTGTTATTGTGGGCGCGCCAACATTTCCGCTGGACAGAAGCATACCTGACCAGCCGGCAAACCCCATAGCAGAAACAGCCGAAAAGATTACAACTAATAAAGTTGCAATAGTTCCGGAGATAGAACGTAAAAGCAATAACATTACAACTATGATAACCACTAAAATTATTGGTCCAAAAGTGGTTAAGTCATCGAACGTGGCGTCACCGAATGCCCTACTCATAATCACAGTGCCGGTTACATAGTAGTCCAAATGCGGATATTTGGATCTTGCATCCTGAACTATTGTGTTTACGGAATCAGAAATTTCTGTCACCGCCTCCGTAGAGTCGACAGGTAAGACAAAGTTAATAAGTATTGCCGTAGTTTTACCGTCTTCCGATATTAACCGGTTAAGAAGTTGAACTTCAGCTAGAGCAACAGATTTAATTCTTGTTAAATCATTTGGGGTTAAGGCGTCGGTATTGGGAACGAGGTCTTCAACTACCAATTCATCTTTATCTGCCCATGTATGGGTATAGTTTGTAAGAGAATCTACTCGCGTCGAATACGGCAACTGCCAAGACTGTTCGGTCAGTTCAGAAATTATACGCAAATTATTTTCTGTGAAAATATTACTGGGTGAATCAGTATATTTTGAAGAAACGACAATCATTACAGTGTTTGCTTCACTGTATGTCGCCTCAAGTGTTTCAAAGGCAATTAGTTGCGGATTGTCCTCGCTAAAATACACCCGACTATCATTGCTAATTTCCAGATACTGGCCACCGGCAGCCATAAAAACTACAAATACGGGGGTTGTTAAGATTAATAGCCAACGCCACCTTAAAATTAATATTCCAAAACTTTCAAGAGCAGCATTTTTATGATTGCGAGAGTTCAATATTTGCTCCGATATGAAATGCTATATACAGATATCATACCCAGTACCATTTGGAGTTTTGATGCCTTAAGTTCAAGAAGTGAAAAAAAATATTAATAAATATCATGTTTTTTAAACTAAATTTATAGCGATTAGGAAATTGTTCAGAGAACCAGTGGCTAGATAGGTTCTAGCCATACCGTCTAAGGACGGATCCATTTTTCTTGAGCCAGTTTCGATAAACTTTATGATCCTTGCATAAGGATGCCACAAGTACCCAGAACTTTGGCCCGTGATTCATTTCTTTTAAGTGACAGATTTCATGAGCTACTACGTAGTGGAGTACTTCAGGGGGGGAAAGTATAAGTCTCCAAGAGAAAGATAATCGGCCACTAGCAGAGCAGCTACCCCACCTGGAAACTGGGTCAGAAATTCTAAGTTTTGTGAATGGTTTTTCTATTTCTTGAGCTAATATTTCTGCATGTGATGTAATTATATGCCTCGCTTTAAGTTTTAGCCAGGAACTTACATCATCGGTAAAACTTTGATTAGTGCTTTGTAAGTAAACAGAATTCTCTGTATTTGAAAGTTTCTGTGTTGGATCTACTAGCCGATTAAATGTTATATCTCTACCGTATATTGGAAGTGTTACTCCAGGGTTAAAAGGGATAATTGAAGGAATTTTTTCCAGCTGATTCTGTATCCAGCGAGTTTTTGATTTTACAAAGGCCAACCCAGTTGGTAGTTCTGCCTGCATGGGTAATACTAGTAACACGTGTCCAGTGCGGTCATCAATTCGTATCAATATATGGCGAGCTTTCCTGCTATGGCGTATTATCAGATTAATTCGACGTCCATTGGGAAGAATTAGTTTAGAAGAAGATTTTGAAATTGTTAATGAGTTCATAAATATACAAAAATCTGCCGAATTAAAGATAATTAAGATGTCTGTATTCTGATTGTGTGTATTATCTTTGTTCAAACAATTATTGTAGTCAAATGTATATTGATTAATGCTGACCCTCTCTGATCTTTCGTACCGAATAGGTGGCAGAGCGCTTTTGGAGAAAGCTTCAGCTGGAATTGAACGTGGAAAACGGGTTGGTCTTGTTGGCGAGAATGGAAGTGGCAAGACAACTTTGCTAAGGCTAATATTGGGCAATATAGAACCAGACAGTGGTCAAATACTCCTAGCTCGCGGAACGACAATTGGCACAGTCTCTCAGGAAGCGCCGAGCGGCGATTTAACACCATTAGACATTGTTCTTTCTGCAGATGAGGTGAGACTGAAACTCCTATCCGAAGCTGAAACCACCAAAGATCCAATGCGAGTTGGTGAAATTCAAAACCGGCTTATTGATATAGGTGCTCATTCAGCCCCGTCTCGCGCAGCAGCAATTTTGGCAGGATTAGGAATTGGGCATTCCGCACAGAATGAATTTTCTTCAACATTGTCGGGTGGTTGGCGTATGCGGGTAGCATTGGCAGCCACTCTATTTATAGAACCAGATCTATTACTACTTGACGAACCAACTAACCATCTTGACCTAGAGGCGTCAATGTGGCTGGAGAATTATCTTAAGAATTATTCAAAGACACTTATTGTTGTTAGTCATGATAGACATATTTTAAATACCGTGACGGACAATATATTACATTTGGAAGCTCGGCAGTTAAACCTCTACTCTGGCGGGTATGCAACTTTTGCTCGGACGTACAGGGAACACCGTGCATCTAGGATTGCAAGTAATTTACGTCAGGATAGGAAAAAAAAGAAGTTGGAGAGTTTTATAAATCGGTTTCGTTACAATGCTAGTAAGGCCAGACAGGCTCAAAGTCGCCTTAAGGCGCTAAAGAAGTTAGAAGATTCAAATGATCACTGGAACCATAATGGAACTCAAATTGTTTTTCCAGAAACTGAGACTCTTGCCCCGCCTTTGATCACATGTTCCGGAGTATCAGTTGGTTATTTTGCGGGTAAACCGGTACTTAGTGACATAAATGTCCGTTTAGATCCAGAAGACCGTATAGCCTTACTAGGAGCAAATGGGAATGGTAAATCGACTTTTGCTAAATTGTTGTCGGGGGAGCTTAATCCGCTGACGGGTGAGGTCGGTCGTTCAAAACAATTGCGTGTCGGATATTTTTCGCAACACCAGATAGAGGCCTTGGAAAGTGACCTGACCCCAGTAGAATTATTAAGTAGGGAAATGGAGGGCGAGACGTTAAACGCCATTCGTTCCAAGTTAGGTGCGTTTGGTTTCCAACAGGAGAAAGCAGACATAACGATTAAGGATTTATCGGGGGGCGAGAAAGCCCGGTTAAATTTAGCTCTTATCAGTTGTCAAAAACCACAAATCTTAGTTTTAGACGAGCCAACCAATCATTTGGACTTGGAGACACGAACCTTATTAATACATGCCTTAAATCACTTTCGCGGAGCGGTCGTGCTCATTACTCACGACTGGGAATTATTAGCGCTTACAACAGAGCAACTATGGTTAGTGTCTGATGGAAGGATACGCTGTTACAGTGGTGATCTGAACGATTATCGTCAACATGTCTTAGCTACAAAAAAAGATAGCCAAGGACAGAAGAAACAAAATACTAAAAGTTTAAAAGCAAAACAAATGACCCGGCGGGATGAGGCTATCAAGAGAGTTGAAGAGGGACATTTAAGGCGCGCAGTAGAAAGAGCAGAACAACGATTAAATGAAGCTATTACAACCAAACAAAATATCGAAGCCATGATGGCTGAAATGTATGGCCAGAGGCAGGAAAGTGGAAAATTATCTGATCTGAATAAGCAATTAAAATCAGCAGAGACAAAAATTATAGAGGAAGAGACATTGTGGTTAGAGGCTTCGGAAAGACTTGATTCTGTATAATTTAGCTGGTCATGTGAGAGTAAATCGTGGATAAATTTCAGAAATATCTTTCCACACGATAGTCCGAATTAGTTTCAGGTTCTCAGGTGAGGGTGGTGGGGTCTTTAATATCTTTTCTGGATACAAGAATTTGAAACCAGTATTTTGCTCCACGCTAGAAATAGTTTCACCTTCGTGGATACTTTGCAAACAAAAGCATCGGCGTTGATTGTCAAATGAGAATATGCATTTATCAGTTACCAATGCATATGGTCCGCCAGTTCGGTAGATATTTTCCGGACTAGAGCCCGGGGCAGAAATAAAATCAACTTTAGGCACTAAGACCCTGCAGCTGTGCTCCTGTCGAAATAAAATCACTCTGGGCACAAGAAAGTAGAGGTATGCTGAACCATAGGATCCAGGAAACCGTACCTTGAAATCAGGATAATTCCCCAGCCCTAGCAAATTAACATTGGCGTCTCCATCAATCTGTCCACCGCACAAAAAGAAAGCATCAATTCGACCTTGAGCTGCACAATCAAATAGTTCTCGGTTGCCCTCTGTAAAGTCGTTATGCTTTTCATTAGATAAGACACTTACCCTTACAGGCAGTTGAGAGCGTGCTCGAACCAGCAATGCTGCTGCACCGGGTATGGGAGAAGAAGCCCCCACCGCTATGTGGCTTAGGCCGTCTAACATTTTGGCTATTTCGGAGATAAGTAGTTCTGTTTTGGTATGTTTAGGTTCAATCATAGGACGTACTCGTTAAGATACTGTATAAAACTTTCCCTTTTACACGCCATTTTGGCGTATAGCTCTAGATGAGAATAATCTGGAGAGTATATTTTTGATAAACCTAGAGGCCATGCGCCATTAGAAACTTCAGCAATGGCGGTAACGTACATTGCTGAAAGGGCGCCACATGCTGTCAATTCGTCACTCATTATGTTTGTCTCCCGAATCTCCTCCACTGTCACTAAAGTTTGTTCTGCAGCATGTGACATAGTTGCCAATTCTCGCCGCCTACCAATCCAAACATTGCCGTCACGGTCGGCAAAAGGAGCATGAAAAATTGCAAAATTAGTCCTAATTGCAGGCAAAAATACAATTGGATCATTTTTTCCGAACGGATTTTCTAATTGTATCCAGTCCGGTCGAGTTTGAAGTAGGTCTGTACCGATCAATCCTCGAAGTGGTAAAAATGGAAGACCTTTTTCACTTGCTTGCAGCCCTGCATGGATGGCTGGGCAAGTAGAATGAATTATTTCTAATATTCCTGCTTTTAAAGCGGCGCTAACTTGAGGAGCTGGGCCAAATTCTCCCAGGCTAACCGCAGCTGTTTCGATTGTTGATACACACCCTGCTCCAACCAACATATCTGTTTGAATACCGCTTTGGGGTACGGACAAGAGATGTAGTTTAGTTTTATTTTGACGGATTAAAGCACGCGTTATGGCCATAGAAACAAAAGAATAATCTGGTGGTATCGAGATTGAAGAGTCGCTACTAACCAATTTCGCGAGTTCATCTACTGGTAAAATGGCAGTTTCATGCAATCTAAATGTCCTTAATCAGTTACAAGTCTGTGGTTTCTGAACTAATCTTTAGAAGTACGCAAATCTACTGATAGTTAATACCAGCGCTCTCAATTTGCCACGATCCATGATTCTTCGACCGCGATTGAATACTCTCTCTATTCAAAAATCATCTTCTTCAAACTGTGTGATAGCAGATTTACCCGCCATAATACTTAAGAACAGAGATATTGCTTCAGGGAGCAGTTTTGATACATAAAATTGAGCTGTTTTAATTTTATTAGAGTAATAACTATTACTATTTCCATCAGGAGATCCAGAGATTCCGGCTGC
>CAYRUX010000011.1:0-51839 GCA_964427515.1 uncultured Rhizobiaceae bacterium | reverse complement strand
AGAGTCTAATCCATTGATATTAAATACTTATTTCTTTTCGGTTGACGTCCAAAGGAACGACCATATAAATAATTCGCCATCCCAGTGGTTATCGAACCAGACCATGGACTCAAGAAATGGCACTTATAATGATTTTGACCGGTAGAACTTTAGGATAGATTGTTTCGCAGAGGAGAGTTGCAGATGGTAGATGCTGTGCTTCATATTGGCGCCCCTAAAACTGCCACTTCAACACTCCAAATGCGCTTTTTTCCAAATCTTAGGGAGGTACTGTATCTCGGAAAATATATAATACCGGGTAGTGATGACAGATATTTTACTGAAGATTTGGCACAAGTATTTCGAAATATTGAAACGCAAAATATGGATTTTGATACGGCGTTAAATCCAATTAAAGACTTGATAAATAAGTTGTGTAGAGAAAATAACTCTAATACGGCTCTGTTTTCTGATGAAAGTATATCTGTATTCACCGGACCGACTCCGGCAACGAAATTGCATCGGTATCAGGCTATTTTTGATAATGTCAAAATCATATACTGTGTGCGAAATCAAATGGAGCTGTTAAAGAGTCTATATTTAGTGTCTCACCGTTCCGAGCACCTACGGATCTATAATTTTGGCACCGAAAGAATGAAATGGGCGCCAACGTTTGATCAGTGGATGGAAATAAATTTTCGTTATTGTTATAAATCTCTTTTAGACTGCCTCAATTTTCAATCAATGATATCAATGTATGTAAAGAGTGTCTCCAAAGATGACATTTTTATTTATTCTTTTGAAGAGTTCAAACAAGACCCCAATAATATATTAAATCGTCTTTGCAATTTTATTGGAACCACATTGATTGATGAATCAATTTCAGAGGTGGCTAATTATAATGAAAATAGAAGAGCTACCGTACGTGAACACGGCTACGTCAAACTCAGAAATTGGTTTCTACCGAACACTAGGCTTTCAAAATATTTTCCTCGGACATTGACCGAAAAATTCTCAAATTATCTTACGGAGTCTAATGAAATGACTGCGGTGGCGACCCCTTTCACTATCGAAAGGGTTAAGAATTTCTACGCGGCGGATAATGAAAAGTTGGATAAAATATATGGAATTAATTTAAATGTTAATTAATTTACCCGAGATGTAGTGCAAGGGAATATTTTTTCAAGTTCGGGTCATTAATACACCTATATTCGATATTTCTATGGCTAATTGGGGCATGGCTATATTATCACGTTCTAGCTATACGAAAACTTTTGTGTATACGTTAATATAGTAAATTCACCTAATAGAACCACTTGGTTCTAAATACCGATGAGTGATAGTTAAGCGCCTTAGATCAACCAAAGAAATAATTCTTTCCCGCCAAAAAGACGTCAGGTTTCTTTAATGATTTGTTGTACCATATTGATTTTCTAGACTAAAAGTTAAGTCATTATCGTTAACTTGGAGGATCCATATTTAACACTTGAGTTGCAAATTCAGCAGTTGTATCGCGGTGCGTGATCGAAATAATCATCATTTCTGGGTACATGTCACGCATATTACTAAATATTCTTTTTTCTGTTTCTGTGTCGACATTAGAGGTCGCCTCATCCAAAAACAGTACCCTTGGTTTCTTTAACAATGCTCTCGCCAACGATATTCTTTGTTTCTGCCCAGCCGAAATACCCTCACCACCCTCTTTCAAAAAATAAGCTAAATTACCCTCAATCTGGTCAATAAACCCACATTCGGAAACCTTCATAGCTTTTTGTATATCTTTATATTTGTAAGTCTCAGTATTTGTCCCGAGGCGAATATTTTCCTCAATTGTTCCGTCAAACAAGTAGGGATCTGATCCGGAATAAGAAACATGGGCACTAAACATCTTTTGATTTATGTTTATAATATCTACATTATTCCATAATACCTGTCCTTCAATAGGACGTATTAGTCCAAGGATTGTATACAAAAATGTAGTCTTACCCGAACCTGACCTCCCATTAATTAAAAGAACGTCTCCTTGCTTTAACAATATATCTATGCCTTCGAACAGTACCTCACCCCGACCAATGCTCAAATTTTTAGCCACAAACTTATTGGGTTTCAAAATGTCTTTATTTGTTTCCTGATTGGCGAGTTTTGTTTCTCGTAATAGTATTGGGTTATACTTTATTAGATTGGCGGTCATTGGCTTGCAAAGCTGGTATTTTCCATAGCTTCCCGTAAATTCGCTAAGAGCTGAAGCGATACGGCTCAACAAGTATAAGAAGGGAATTAGTGCAGACTCCTCCTGAAATTGATACTCAAAATTAATTACAACAATCAGAACTGCTACAAAAACACTTAATAAACCGGGCCATACCATGTTACCATAGAAAACAACGTTATACCGTTGAACGTGTTTGTAAGCATCAGACGTGTACTGATCCAATTTGTTTCTCTCAGTTTGCACTTGACCACTGAGTTTAAGAAACACAACATTTCGGACGCTTCTAACCAGATTTTCCGAATAATCAGCCGCAGACTTATAAAATAATCTAGATAAACGTACAAATAACTTTCTAAATATGATTGTTGGCAAGCCAAACGCGGAAATTAATGCAATAGAAATTAAACTCAACTCTGTGGAGAGTACAAAAATCCCGCCAAGCAGAAGAATTAACCTGATTATTGAAATAAGCGCTGTTGTTATAGCACTCAAAAAATCAGCTGCCCCAGGCGCTTGAACAGACATTATATTGTTACAGTTGGCGACAGACAACAATGAAACCTCACCACTCACACTTAATGTCTCATGACTTACGAGATATCTCACGCGCCTTAAAAATAATTGAAGAACTGTATGAGGCAATAGAAGAGCAAGATACCTAAATCCTGTCATAAGTACGCCAATTACTAGAACAAGCACTAAGGGATCAAAAATTTCTGGCAACCAACTTTCAAAACCCTCATCTCGTGAAACTAAATTATATGATGAGAGGAATTGTTCAAGACTAAGACTGAATGCTATCTCAATAAGACCAACGCCTATACCAGCAAATACTCCCAGTGCGCCAACAATAACAACCCACCAACCCGAAAGATCGATCAATTCCTTAATAAAAAAAATAGGCTTATCTAGTAATTTCATGAAGCCGCTCGTAGACATTTTAATTTGCCAGAATTACAACGCATAACGAAGTAGGTTCAAGTGCCCCGGGCATAAACAACGGTCTTCTACTCGTGGTCACAGCTAGTTTACAGAATTTCTCGCCTAGTTGAGCTGATCGATAAAATAACCCAAAAACAGCGCCCCTCTTTTCACAAGCCAATTAAAGCTATACTCCCTAATGGCAAAACACATTTGCTGCTTTGTAATACGACTTTATCAGTGGCAATTGAACCTATTTTTCTGAAACTTTGTCAGGGTTTTGTAACATTACATAGATAGTTATCGGTAAATACCTGACACCTTATAATTTCATCGAGGAAATTATCTTACTTGACCATACCTAAACCTATTACAATCAAAACGTGGCAATGCCTGACGTCGACCTGACAAGTCTTTGGCAGTGATGCTTCTTGGTGCAACTTTAAAAGAAAATTGACACTTTGCTTCTTCTAGCAAACGTTCACTTTCAACATTAAACGAGTCATTCCCACCGTAGGGAAAACAAAAAGTGCGAGTTGTTAACCCTCCTGTCACTCCATCCAAGAAATCAAACGAACTTCTAATTTCTTCTGCTTGTTCTGCAACCGTTAACTTACTCAAAATACGGTGACTGACGGCATGACTGCCAATAATCATTCCATAATCCTGAATTTCTTTAATTTGATCCGAAGTTACGTAATAATTCCCGGCCTCAGATCGCATTCCATTAAAATATCTTTTCATTAGATGATCAATTATCTCTTCTCGATACTCATACTGTACAAAATAATTTAGTATCAATTTTGATAACGCTGCATTAGCTTCATTGTCCTGTCTATCAAACGCTAACCCCCGAAACTCTTGCAAATGACTTTGGCTCAACATCTCAGGAGCTATAACATTATTCAACCCAGTTACGATTGTATCCCCGCCAAATGCGCCCAACAGTAAATGTAGCCTATGAACATCAAGCAAAGATCCACCGTTTTGATAACTCCCTGTTGGGATGTAAAATATTCCCCATAAGTTCCGACTTCTCAATTCCGGCAATACATAATCATAGTGATCAGCCACACCATCATCAAAGGTTAAGATAATTCCTTGTCCTGCTGGATCCCCAGTATTTACAGAATTTAAAAAATCTTCTTTTGAAATAAACCCATACTCTTGCTCAAAGAAATCTAACTGCCTTCGAAAATCATCTAAATGCAAATAGCTTAAATAAGGGAGGCCTTTTGGTTCCGGCCGTATATAATGATACATGACAGCCTTCACAGTGCTTCCTCCAACAATTTCTCTACGGGTGCAATTACAGAATTAACTAAAATCGGAACGGCTTCACAGCGCTCACTCCTTTCGTCAATATACTTTTCTATCATGCCCGCCGAAAAGTTATTTCGTAAACTCACGACGGATTCTTCAGTAAAATCTTTCCGCCTATAGTAATGCACGTCTGCAGGTGTCACTAATTGTCGCATTTTTATTAAACTTTCATATCGTCTGATTATTTCGCCGTACACCAGAGCCATGTCAAAAATAAGCCTGTTACCTATTTGGTGGGGGGAATCACCAGCGCATATTCTAGCTCGCACTTGATGAATTACCTCACCCGTATCAATACCACGATCCATATACATGAAAGTTGCTCCAACAAATTCTGGCTTTTTATGCACTAGTGGCCAGAAATTGGTTCCGCTACCCCGATAATAAGGAGAAAGACCAAGGTGGACGTTAAGGATCCGACCATCAAAAGCGTCTAGCAAAGGATCCTCAATAATCGAACATCCATAAGCAACTATTAGATCTGGATTTAGAGAAATGACTTTGTCAATGTGAACCGGTTTATTAATTTCCCCTTTTTCTATTAAAATCGGGCTCGTTCTATCCGGACAAAACCTGTGCATAGCCGAGAAAAAGTCTTTCTCGGACTGCGAACGCCTTTCCAGATGAGCCAAACGCTCTTTGTTTTCATCACACTGATCCAGAATGGACCTTTCTAGGCATGTATCCTCACAGTACGCTAACTGAACATGAATATCATCTACAATTCCTAGAGATTTCCGGACAAAATCGTGACGCAGTTCCGCCCCTGTAAGAATAACAATATTCAACTTATTTCGAATCCAATTAATTTTCAGATGTTCTTATAACATTTGAGGATTAACAAACAACTTCGAAGTCAAGTTAAATAACAAAAATCGTCAGTTTTTTTTAATTAAACCTATAGTCTTCTCTTTATGACGCTCAAATTAAGCTAATTTCGAGGGACGTTGAGAAATTATCCTTTTAGATATTGCAACGATCAAGACTACAACAATCCCCAGACCTAAACCTATAATCCCACCAAGAACCAGTCGAACAAATACATTTGGTTTGGAAGGTTTTTCAGAAACTGATGGTGGTGCAATAACTATAGCTGCATAAGGTGCTCCGGATTGTAATTCTATAAGCCTCTTTTCTCGACCCGCTAATACAAAAAATAGCGCATCTCGATATTCACTTATGGATACCTTAGCTAATTGAGTTTTAAAATAACTGACCAAACTAGACTCACGCTTTATTTCCTGACTAGAAAGCTCTTGTTCAGCTTCAAAATATACGTTTCGTAAAAACTCCAAAGCAAAATCACGATCTGGATGTCGAAACTCTAGTCTGAATATATCCTTAGCAGCAGGGTAAGGAACTATAGAAATATTGCTTCTAATATAATTTGCTAGCTCTTGTGATCTTGGAGGTTGCCATTCAGGAATTGGGGCAAAGCGCCGAAAAAAATTATCCAAATCAACTTGCCATCCAGTAGGAGCTATCCATCTCTTATTCTCCTCATCCCAACTTCCGCCATATACGCGTTTAATGTATCCGTATTTACTATCAAGATATTCCGCAAAAGGGGTGGTACCAAACAAAAGCGTTAAACGTTTAAAATTAGTTGACCCTGAAGGTCCTACCGGAATCCCAAAGTTCGCTGCTAAGTTTGCCATTCTAGTAGGCATTTGAATAGATTGTGTTGTACCTTTGGTAACCTCTCGTAAAAGCATATGCGCTTTGTATGTCGGCCCATGTTTCGTCAGTGAATAACCAGCATAGGTAACCGACAATATTACAACTATGAGAATTATCCACCAGCCTCTCAGAACAATCCAGACAAACCTATAAAAGTCTGAATCCACCTCTCGAGAAACAATGGTTTGTAAGTCTGAGTTTCGGCTCTGGATAAGTTCAGAATTACCTTCTAACTTATCCATAGCTATCTTGTCTGAACTATCGTTAGAACTGGTCGATCTTGCCATCTCACCCCGCGCTTCGGATGATTTAATCTCAGGTTTGTCGTTTTCGGTACTCATAACCTAGAAAACCATAATTAACTTGTAATCAATCATCTTCAAGTTCAGCAAGTGAGGCCGCTCGAATAGCGAGCTGGCTAAAAATTTGGGTTATGTCCTTTGCTAACGATACAAAATCGACGGGCGTAACATCTCGAGGAACAACCACTGTACTTCCTGGCGGAATTTCCCTCGAATCATAGTTCCAATAGGAGATGGATACCGGCCTTGCAGACCCATCTGGAAATACCACAAACACCTTGTTGTCGTCACCACTTTGTCCGACGCCTCCTGCCATCTCAATATAATGTTCTGTTTTTAAGCCTGCTGCGTATTGAATCGCGCCAGGGTTCAGAACTTCACCAGATACGGTTACCGAGCTTGGCCGCTTAGGAATAAATAACTGATCCCCTGCTTCCATTAATATGTCTAATTCAGGCGAGCGGCTCAAGACCAAAGGGTCTGTTTCAACAACAACACGTCCAACTGGTTCAATTGAACGTAGAGTGTCTACTAGCTGACTGACAATTTCAATCCCCCCCCCAGCCCTAGCTGCCCTGCCGCGCTTGCTTGACAAGGCTGTCACAATAGATCTTTCGAGTTCAACAGCTGAGCGTTGGTACCCAAGTCTCTCCCTTTTCTTCGCACTTTGCCTCGTAAAAACTGCACCATCAGAATATGCCTCTGCAGTAAAACCGCCTGCCCGAACAATAATATCAGACATACGTTCGCCACGGGTTATAGTATATCTACCAGGGTGCCTGACCTCTCCCAAAATACTCACACTACCAGAGGACCTGCTTAGAAACCTTTTTCCAATTTGCACTGTATCACCTGGCTCAAGTTGTACTGATGCCAGGCCCGTCTGCGACAGATCCTGAGCTCCTTTACTCTTCGTTGCTCCGGAGCGAGAACTACGATTAATAATCTCAACATGGGATACATCGCCATCTCGCGAGAGCCCTTCCGCTGCCGAAACGATAGCCGCTAGATCAGTTCCACTCGTGATTGGATAAATTCCGGGCGATCTTATTTCACCCTGTAACATCATAGTATGTTCTAGTAAAAACGGCAAAGCTTTAGGAAAACGCTCGAACAGCTCGGGGCAGGGTGATTCTTTTTCAGAAAGAACTTTGACTAACTCATCAGATTGTAGAGGATCTAATCTTATTCTTTCCTTCATTTCTGCGAGCTTTGCTTGACGTTCCGACAAGGCAACTCGCCTTTCCTCCAATACCAACCGTTTGTATCCAACAAAATGTACCGGATCTTCTAATCGTTCTTGATGTTTTGGTGTGCTCTTTTCCTTGTATAACACAGCAGCATCATACTTACCCGGCGTTCCTAAAACTATCGCCTTCTTTAGCGCCCGTAGACCCACACATTCTGTTTCCAAATCTTGAGGATTTTCAGATACAAGAAATTGCTGCACATCGTCACTCATTAGATATTCAATATCTGACGCACTAAATACAAGGACTGCGTCCTTATCATGCAAGCGATAATCTACCGAACCGGAAAAAACATTACGCAAATTTACAGGATATAACCTCCTGGTCCACGTATTAGTGTCTGTAGTTTCTACTGCGCCCAATAATAAATACGGATTATTTTCAAGTATTGAACCGTCCGCTAGAAGCGCTCTCAAAGTTGGTGCGCTGGCCAATGATCGTCTTGCCTCCACTGAGACATGTCCCATTGCCCTAACATTACCATGTTGAATGTTTTGACCCAACTCTACTAAAAGAATGTCGCCTGCTCGAATATCTGCCTCCTCTGCTTGTTTTCGCTCTTCTACTAGCTGACGCCCATCTTTTTCTAATGTTATATGTAAAAGTCTGTTTCCAGTGGGTCTTACGGCACCCCCTCCAAATTTTAGCATATCATCGAGCGTGGGAGTCTTACCACCTACTCTAAGTTCATAGATTCCAGGCCTATTCACCCAACCCGCAGCAGCAACGGTTTCACCAATAGCTGGAACCACTATTCGATCGCCATTTCTTAACACTACGTCTCTACTCAGAGTACCCATAAAAATTAGATCATATAAATCCAACCAGAAAATCTCATCACCCCGAACAACCTGTATATTTCGAAGAGATCCCGTTTTTCTTATACCTCCAGACAAAGCTATAGCGTCAATAATTGTCGAGTACGCTGGCAGTGCCTGCGCCCCTGGATTTCGAACTTCTCCAACCACCAAGATAGAGATCCGGCGGACAGACCCAAGGGATATATATATTTCAGATCCAAGAAGAGTTTCTTCAGTTAATGATTCTAATTCCTTTCTTAATTCACCAAAGGTTCTACCAACTGCTACGAGGGGAGGCAGGTCTTTTAGGACAAGTCTTCCCTCTGAATCTATCTTCGTGGATCCAGATTTTCTGAGTTGACCCCGAAAAGTTACAATTATCGAATCTCCAACACCCAATACGTAATCATCCGGTGCTCCTCCAAGATTAGTCGCAACTAATCTAGTTTTATGAGTATGAAACAATTCGTACCCAAATTGCTTGAGGTCAGTTCCCGCCCGTGCCGAGAAATCCAGCTCTAGTGGAGTTGGTCGCAACTCTTCCAATTTCTGTCGCTGGGTAATGCTCCGATATTCTGATTCAGTCAATTCTGAATCAATAACAGGATACGGTTCTAACGGTTCTACAATGGGTTGATCAGCAATCGGCCCAATACCGCGAGCCCTGATTTCCTCCTGAAACAGCTGCTGTAAAACTGCATCCTGCGCACTAGATTCTTGCATCAGCCCGCCATAGCACATTAAGGCAGCTAGAACCAAACCAGCACAACGCCGTAAATGCATCATATTCTCCCTAGGGCCACATAATACTCCCGCGAGCATTCAGTTCTTGTCATTTCTGCCTCCGCAACCCAAAAAAACTATCGCCATATCAATGATGCCTTAATCTCCTAGTACGCTATGATAATTCTATGAGTATATACCAGAAAGTACAAAGGTAAGAGGGTAATAAATTTCCAACCGAGCAAATATACCGTTTCGAATTTAACATATGTCGATATTTGAGCAATTGAAACGCTGTTAAAAATATTACCTTGAGTTTCTCACGAGTTAATATACATAAAATTATAATATAAACCACACACAAAGGGTCGTTTTCTAAAATCCGAATGTTATGATAATAATCATACTTCACGGTTCATTTGCGAGATACGACAATACTATTTACTGTAATTATTAAAGAGCCTCAAATTATTTGGAGCAACAAACGCATTCAGGGCCACTTATGAGAATTAGACCCATAGGGGATTACACAAATCGAGTAGTATGTTTTCAGAAACGATTGCATATTCGAATGCTATTATTGGTGTTTGGCATAATTTTAGGCATTTTATCGCTAAGTATCGGATATAATCACGCAGCACTATCTGCGGATACCGCCTTACCAAGGCTAGTACTTAAATCAATAGTGGACAATGGAACTAACGCACGCAAAGAGGAAATCTCAAAAACGTCAACTCGCTTTTCTCGTCGTGCTGCTGCGACGAAGTTTAGTTCTCAGGTAATTTCAGCATTAGCAAATTATCCTGACCATGCAGATATAATAATTGAAACCGCTATAAATTTAGGAAGATCACATCGTCAGTATATTGCCAAGACAATAGTCAACACCTTTCCTGGATATAAAAAATTAATATCTAGCAAACTGGCAAATACTAATCGGGTTGTCCATAAAACCAGAGAAACAAAGAGTCCAACCAAAGCATTTAAGCAAAATAACTATGAAACCAATAAGGAGCCGCCATCAACAAATAATTATCATAAAAATGTACGAGAATTGGAGTCATATTGGAAACGTCGTACATTTCGCATCTCATTTGAAGAAGTTGAAATGCCAGTCGCCGGCGAGCAAATGGGGTTGTATGGGCTTGGATATTTCCAAGAGTTTTATCCTTGGTTTTATGGTGGACTTAATGCCTTTGGCGCCGCAACTGGAGAACGAGGTGGCTTCTTTACAGGCGGTTTTACATCCGGGCTAAAATTCCCTCTACTCAAACGACTGTATGCTGATACTAGTTTTTATGTTGGTGCGGGAGGCGGCGGTGACGCACCTCAAGGTGGAGGTCTGATGTTAAGGCCTTATGTCGGGTTGTTTTATGATTTTGGTCAATATTCCCTAGGGCTCGGCTACAGCCATGTTGAATTTCCAAACGGTGATATTGAGAGTGACTCAATTAGCCTACAGCTAGATACAAATTTTCAGTCAGCAACCGAGGATTGGTTTACTTCAATCGAACGCGCCGATAACTATTTTGACTCCTCCTTATCCAAGGTAAGCAGACATCGCTCTCATATTTCGATACGTAGCAGGTTTTATAATCCTACCACTGATAGTAAAAATGTCTCTGGCAACGCCTTAAACAAAACAATAGGGGTCGTCGGAATAAATTATGCTTACTTTTTAAACAAACATCTATTTATTGATCTGGAATCGGCGGGTGCATTCTCAGGTAATGTCGGTGGATATGCTGAATTACTTGGTGGAATAGGATTGCGACAAGGACTTACGACGAATGATCGGTTGGCTATTTTGCCAAGTATAACCTTCGGCGGTGCTGGAGGTGGGGCTGTTGATACGGGCGGAGGATTTGTTACTCGAGCCAATCTTGGTCTGGAATACCGCCTCGCTCGAGAATTAAGCATAATTGGCGATGGCGGTTATATGACCGCTCCGGATGGTAATTTTGAAGCGCCCTATGTTGGATTTAACATTTCTTACGTCACGGAAAATTTATCCCTTGATAAAAAAGGGACATTACTTTCACCCAATGACAAAATACGCACAGAAAGGTGGCGCATACGCCCCATCCACCAATGGTATTTTGACGCACCCAGAAAAAGTTCTGCTTCCAAAGATATGGAACTTTTGGGAGCAAAATTCGATTGGATGCCAGGAAATTGGTGGTACCTAACTGGTCAGGCTCTAAGTGCTTATGCCGGTGGGGCAGGTGGTTATTCAGAAGGTCTCTGGGGAGTGGGAGCTATGAGCCCAAATATTGGCTCGGCTAACTTATTTCTTGAAACTTTAATTGGTGCCGGTGGTGGAGGTGGTGTAGATAGCTCAAGTGCTTTGATTTTTAAAGCCGCTAGTGGTTTATCATATAAAATATCGCGGAACCTATCATTAGAATTAAGTGTTGGAAGGTTGGTATCACGAGAGGGCAGTCTGGATGTAAACTTTCTTGATACCGCATTAGTTTATCATTTGGGGTCTCCCGTCATACAACATTAGGATATTGCTAAAATCCATGATATTTTTGAAACCACTTAACAAATCTTGGAATTCCCTCGTCAATACTAGTTTTTGGCTTGAAACCATGATCTGCGTAAATGGCCTCAATATCGGCGCAAGTTTCTCTCACGTCACCTGCCTGCATAGGAACAAGTTCCTTGTGAGCGGATCGTCCAATTGCTCTCTCTAGTAATTCAACAAATCTTAGAAGAGGTTCCGAACGGTTATTTCCTATGTTGTAAATGCGGTGGGGTGGATTCCTCCCATCAGCGACCGGTGGAGAGGCCAACACCGAAAGAACTCCCCGAACCTCATCATCTACATAGGTAAAGTCTCTTCGCATATCACCATTATTAAATATTTTGATGGGTGTTCCCTCATATATCGCTTTTGCGAAAATAAAAGCTGCCATGTCAGGCCTTCCCCAGGGGCCATACACTGTAAAAAAGCGTAGTCCTGTCATCGGAATTCCAAATAGATGCGCATATGAATAGCCCATTAACTCATCGGCTTTTTTAGTTGCAGCATAGAGAGAAACAGGCTTATCAACAGAGTGTTTTTCTGAAAAAGGCACCTGAGTACTATTTCCATAAACAGAACTAGAACTCGCATACACTAAATGTTTCAAATTTTTCATTTGACGACACAACTCGAGAATATTTATTTGCCCAACAATATTTGCCTCCACATATGCTTTTGGATTAACCAAGGAGTACCTTACGCCTGCTTGCGCTGCTAAATGTAAGACACTTGATACATCATCTAAATTCGGTAATTTTCTAGAAAGCAGGTCATTATCGGAGATATCGACGTGAATAAACGTAAAATTATTATATTTTTTTAGCTGAGAAAGCCGTGCCTTCTTGAGCCTTACATCATAGTAATTGTTTAGATTGTCTATACCGACTACGGAACGGCCACGCTTAAGTAAGGCTTTGCATGTCTGATAACCTATGAAACCAGCGGCTCCAGTAATAAAAATGCTCATCGTATCTCAGTGTGGCAGGTGGCCAGTATCCTTTTTATCGCTTTAAATCCTTCAGGATACAACATTCTTCACAACTAAACATATAAACATAATGATACTAAAAATAAACTAATTCAAATTTGACAGCAGAGGCGTTTCAGGCGAATAGCTTACATTAGTTCATCTGCAAATCGGAGAACATCCAGATATGTCAAACATAAATAGAGTTGCCATTATTGGCCTGGGTTATGTTGGGTTACCTCTTGCAATCGCAATGGCTGAAAGTAACAGGGTAATAGGTTATGATATTCAAGAAAAAAGAATTCTTCAGTTAATCCGAGGTTATGACCGAAATAATGAAGCCTCCAGTGAATCACTTACGAAGAAAAATATAACATGGAGCTCAAACCCTGAAGATATCAGGCATGCGAACTTTTATATTATCACGGTACCGACACCCGTAGATACCCAAAACAAGCCTGACCTGACAGCAATTTTATCGGCATCGCGTACGGTTGGAACACAACTTAAACAAGGAAGTATTGTAATCTATGAAAGCACCGTTTGGCCAGGCCTTACTGAAGAAGAATGCGTGCCTGAACTTGAAATCTCATCTGGCTTAAAGTGGCGAGAAGGGTTTAACGTTGGTTACTCACCTGAACGTATTAACCCTGGTGATACAAAACATACCCTAAAAAATATCACTAAAATAGTTGCTGGGGATACGGAAGAAACTACTAAAAAAATTTCTGAACTCTACGCGCCAATAAATTGTAATAACATATACAATACACCGGATATTCGGACTGCAGAGGCAGCCAAGGTAATAGAAAATGCTCAACGCGATATAAATATCGCATTTGTTAATGAAGTTTCGCAAATCTGCCACAAGCTTGGACTATCAAGTGCGGATGTATTGGAAGCCGCCAGCACTAAATGGAACTTTCTTAATTTTTCCCCAGGTTTAGTCGGAGGACATTGCATAGGGGTGGATCCTTATTATTTGGCTTATCGAGCCGAAAAAGCAGGACATAGACCCGAAGTAATACTAGCAGGCAGGTACCTCAACGATGGTATGAGTGCCTTCATCAGTTCACACCTAACTAATAAAATCGTGGCACCAAATAGCCATATTCTTGTTTTGGGTTTAACCTTTAAGAAAAACGTTTCTGACTTACGAAACTCTCTAATTGCAAATATAGTTAAGTTGCTAGAAAAAGCTGGGCACATTGTTGACGTGTATGATCCTTTGGCGAACCATGAAGAAGCTGAAGCCTTGTATAGTATTAAGTTAATCGAAAGTATCGACTTTAAACATTCCTATGACTGCGTGGTTGGTGCTGTCGGTCATGATAGTTTCGTCCAGTTACCAATCGAAAAAGTCTTTGGACTTCTTAAAGAAGGTGGCTTGCTTGCCGATATACCCGGAATGTGGAAACAACATCCTATCCCTTCTAAATTTTTGAGGTGGCAGCTCTGAAAAAACTGGATGACAAGCCAAATTGTTTCAAAAGTACCACAATTGTCTATTCTTAAACAGACCCGAGCCAAATGGAACAAATTTTGGCTAGCAATTAAATTTACTTGGCCTTATCCACCAATTTTTATTTTGAAGGCCCAGAACTTCCGCACCTCGAATTGCACTATATTCAGAATCAAATAATCCAAAACATGTAGCACCACTACCCGACATTCTAGCTAAACTACAGCCTGAAAGATTAGTTAATGACTCAAGAACATTCTGAATCACTGGCATTTTGCCTATCGCTATCTTTTCGAGGTCGTTTGTACGCATTGCAAGAACTTCTGTTAAACTTGTTGCGTTGACTAAATCGTTTTGAAACCTGCCAGAGCCTGAAAACGGCCCTTTTCGAGCTTTAAATACATCTATAGTAGCCAACGGAACCTGGGGATTAACCAATAAAACCCCAAATGAGGGCAAGGAAGGGGCGGGGCATATTTTGGCTCCAGTACCTCCTACAAAGCAGGCTTTCCCATATAAACACATTGGAACATCCGCACCTAATGAACGGGCAAGCACTTGAATTCGCTGAGGCTCTAAATCAACATTCCATAGTTCTATCAAAGCTTTAATTGTTGCAGCAGCATCAGAAGATCCTCCTCCAATGCCAGCACTTATTGGAAGATTTTTAACCAAAGTAATTTCCACAAAAGGCTTTATCCCAAATAAGTCAGCTAATCTAAATGCAGCTAACTCTACCAGATTTTGCCCATCATCTTTCAGTAAGTTGCTAGCAAAAGGGCCTTTTATATTTAACGAAAATACGTTTGATCGTTTCACACTTATTTTATCATAAGGTGGTATAAATATAACTAAACTATCTATATCATGTAATTTGTCAGGCCTTTGGTCTGTGACATGCAGATAAAGGTTAAGCTTGGCTGGTGCATCAACTGATACAACGTGCTCCTGAATAAATTTCACCTTTTTATTCATCAAGGTTGGGAATGCCATTTTTTAATTTTTGTCTAATTATAGATGCCGCCTCATCATCGGCTCCCAAAGTTAATGCTCGCTCCCACTGAAATTTAGCCTCAACTCTTCTTCCAACATGCCAATATATATCGCCAAGGTGGTCAGTGATAATCGGATCCTCTGGTCTGAGAATTATGGCTCTCTCAAGATATTTTACAGCTTCTTCATACAGTTCCAAGCGGTAAAATGCCCAGCCTAAACTATCAACGATGTAACCGTCTGTAGGGCGGAGTGTAACAGCACGTTTTATCAGTACCATTGCCCGCTGTAGATTTGTACCCTGTTCAACCCAGGAATATCCAAGATAGTTTAAAACAAGTGGTTGGTCAGGCTTTAATTCTAGCGCTTTTAGAAAATCTTCTTCCGCCAGAGGCCACCGGTTGGTACGCTCTAAAACTATTCCACGAGAATAGTACAATGACCAATGCCATGACTCTATTGTCTTAATCTGATCAATAGCCAAATCATAATATTCGATTGATTCCTCGAAGCGATTATTGATTCTAAGAATATCACCCAGAGCTATAGCTACATCCACGCTAATTGGACGTTCTTTAATCATTTCCTTTAATATTTTCACGGCTTCATCATTGCGATCAATATTGGCCAAGCTTGCAGCGATCCGTAACCTTGCTGACCGGAAATAAGGACTCGCTGGCGAAATTGACCGGTATGTCTTTACTGAGTCAGCATAACGTCTTAATACATCAAGTCGCTCGCCAGAAAACATGATCAGGATTGGAAATTTAGGCCTTAACTGAAGTGCTAAATTTGCAAAAATTAATGCCGTATCGTGTGCTGTTTTATTCGACAATCCACTTGCTGCGCCAAAAAATGTTTCCGCAACCCCCTCTCCAACTGTTGTAATATTGGCAGTCGGCGAATTGCTTTCGAAAATAGTCTCGGCCAATAAATCAATCCAGGGTGATCCAGGATTTTTCTCTCCAAATTTGGTTACAACCTCCCGGGCTTCGTCACGTCGGCCCTGATTGATTAAAAAACTCCCGTAAACAGTTGCAATACGGAGTGTGGCTCCATTGTTATCGCTAAATGCAGTTTTAAAAGACCTATCCGAGATCTCCCAATGCTCTGCCATAGCTGCCATAAGAGCCTTATGATAGTTATAATAAATTCTAAAACTCTGATCACTTGATAGCGGTGTTATAGACTCTATAACATCGTCAAAGTTTTCACCCAGACCTAACTTCACCCAACTTTCCATCAGTGGTAGTACAAGACTGTAAATACCATTCCGATCTATTTTATCTATATAAATTAATGCATGACCGAAGTTATTTCTCTGAATGGCTTGTACTGCCAGAACAAGATTTCCAATATTAGATTTACTATCTAGATCTACCAATCTTTTTGCGAGCTCTAAGGATTCGGAAAAATTTTCTTTCTGGAGTGCAAGTATCAAAGCCCGTTGCAATATAATCGTATTGTTAGAGTCGTCTTCTAAAACTCCCTTGTAAAATTTTATAGCGGATGAAATATCATTTTGGTCATAAGCATATCGACCAGCTAAATAATTACCTGAAAGAGCACTGTATTCTGCAATTTTAGACCTCAATCTATCCGATATGTCGAAATTGCGAGTGTCGGTGATACCCTGAAAAGGCCATATAAAAGCAACAGCTAATATTAAAGGTGCTAAAACTTTCAACATTCACACCTACTCCACACGTTTGCTGCCACAACATGGCGCATAAACCTTAGTCGGCACGATGTAATGTGGTTAATGCATGCTGATACTTTACCGCGCCATTTTTCCACAAAAATCTCACATGTTTGAGTAATTGGGGGCACCGCCACCTTCGGGAACAGTCCAAAAAATATTCTGTTTTGGATCTTTAATATCGCACGTCTTACAATGCACACAGTTTTGCGCATTAATTTGCAAATAAGGCTCCGCTTCATCAGGTGTAACAATTTCGTAAACACCCGCGGGGCAGTAACGCTGCTCCGGTGCATCATATAAAGCAAGATTATGTTTTATCGGAAGTGTCTCATCCCTAAGCTTGAGATGTGAAGGCTGATTTTCCTCATGATTTGTATTAGACATAAATACAGAGGACAGTTTATCAAAAGTTAATATCCCATCAGGTTTTAGATAATCTATTGGTTTTGATTTTGCTACCGTCCTCAATTGTGTATGGTCATGATGATGCCTCAATGTCCAAGGCATTAACCCGCGAGTCCTCAACTCAAACCCGCTAATCATTGTACCGGCAAATAAGCCCCATCTAAAAGATGGCCGACAATTTCTTGCTTGTTTTAATTCCTTGTAGACCCGAGATTTACCCATAGAATTCTCATATTCACTTAGCAAGTTGTTCCCATTTTTACCATTCTCTATAGAATTAAAAACTGCAGTAGCAGCAAGCATCCCAGACTTCATAGCATTATGGCTCCCCTTAATCTTAGGCACATTAAGAAAACCAGCGCTGCAACCAATAAGTGCTCCACCGGGAAAAACTAGCTTCGGAATAGATTGTAAACCACCTTCGTTAATAGCTCGTGCACCATATGATAATCTTTTTCCCCCCTCGATATGAGTTGCAATAGCTGGATGTGTTTTCATCTTCTGAAATTCGTCAAAAGGAGAAAGGTGCGGGTTTACATAATCCAACGCCACTACCATTCCCACCGCCACCAAATCTTTTTCCAAATGATACAAGAATGTTCCACCATATGTTTGTTTATCAAGTGGCCATCCAAAACTGTGCTGCACCAATCCTGCCTTGTGCTTGGCTGGATCAATTTGCCATAATTCCTTTATACCAATTCCATAAGTCTGTGGCTCCACATTATTTCGTAACTGGAATATATTCATCAACTCTTGGCTTAAGGACCCTCGCGCGCCCTCAGCAAATAATGTGTATTTAGCGTGTAGCTCAACCCCTGATTCAAATGTGTCCTTTCTGCTTCCATCTTTAGCTATTCCCATGTCTCCAGTAGCAATACCTTTTACACTTCCGTCCTCATTGAACAAAATTTCCTTAGCGGCAAAACCAGGGTAAATTTCTACTCCTAACTTCTCTGCCTCTTTACCTAACCATCGGCATAAATTACCTAAACTAATTATGTAATTTCCCTGATTGTGCATCTGAGGAGGCAACAAAAAATTTGGTAATTTGAAAGTACCTGACTTTGTTAAAAAGAGAAATTTATCGCTTGTAACCGGAGTATTTAAGGGTGCTTTTTTTTCTCGCCAATCGGGTATTAATTCGTCTAGAACAAGAGATTCAAATACTGCACCCGATAATATATGTGCACCGACTTCAGACCCTTTTTCAACGATGGTAACACTAACTTCAGACTGTTTTTCTGCAGCAAGTTGTTTTAATCGTATTGCTGCACATAGACCGGCTGGCCCTGCTCCAACAATGACTACATCATACTCCATAGCCTCTCGTGTCATTACATTTTCCTTTAATCTCGTAGGTGCATGCTTATAAGAGTGTTTTTAGCCCAAGATCAATTGTACTCATACTGGGCAAGAATGTGCTACAATCAAAGTATGAATGTTTCAAAGAATTTTTATCAACTATTAAAATTTTATAATGAAATTGGGGTCAAAGAACCGATAGGCCCTGCGCCGCGAAATCGCATCGACACAGGGTTAAAATCTAAAATTACAATCGAGGCTATTGTAAACAACGAATCTGAAGTTAATCAACATTCCGTCTCTTCTCAACTTCAGAGCAAAAGTAGTAAGGACGTTATCATTGGTCAAATTGCAACAGTGGCGAAAGCTAAAGAAATTGCTAACCGCTCCAATACCCTTGAAGAATTATATAGTATGATTAATGCCTTCGAAGGGTGCGCTCTCAAGCGTACGGCAACCAATACTGTTACTGGATCTGGGAATAATACAGCTAAAATAATGTTTGTAGGAGAGGCTCCAGGAGCAGAAGAAGATCGTCAAGGCGTACCATTTGTTGGCCCAGCTGGAAAGTTACTGGATCGTATGCTTTCCTCGATTGGCTTGAGCAGAACCGAAGTATATATAACCAACATTTTACCTTGGAGACCTCCGGGGAATAGAACACCGACTACAGAAGAAATTGCTTTATGCCAACCGTTTGTCGAGAGACAAATTGCATTAATTCAACCAAAAATTCTTGTTTTAATTGGTGGTATAGCGGCAAAAACCATACTAGACCGTAAGGAAGGTATTACCCGGTTACGCGGAAAGTGGCAGAAAATTGCAATAATTGGCCTCAATGCACCTATTTTAACTTTGGCGACATTCCACCCGGCCTATCTTTTACGTCAGCCTTCTGCCAAACAGGAAGCATGGACGGATTTTCTAAGTATTAAAAATAAGCTAGCTAATCTTGATTTCTAAAACGCTCATGTTGTTACCAGCACATAATTGTTTTATAAGACTTTTTCCCCTGATAGGGAATTCAATTGCTAATTTCATTTAAACCTAAGGGCTGCGACTTATTCTGCTACTATCTGGCTTATCTCTATTTATAACAATTGTCTCTTTCCAAATAATACACTTGGCGCCAATAGCATTCGCCAACAAGTTAGCCGCCAATCTGCAAGAAGAAAATATCTACACAGTTGCAAAATCAGAACACCAACCTTTGGTTTCAAATTACATTGAAACTTTTACGCCAATTCTTTCTGAAATTGATGAAGTGCGGTACCAAAAAATATTTGAGTTACAAAAACTTGGTAAACTAACTGCAGCTAAAAAAATCATTCGACAACTTGATAATGACATATTGATGGGTCACGTGCTGGCTCAGAAATACCTTCACCCAACGGCCCACCGTTCTACTTTCAACGAGTTAACTGTCTGGCTGAACCTATATGCAGATCATCCCGATGCGCGACGACTATATCGACTGGCCTTAAAACGCCGACCTAAAGGAAAGGATTTTCCTAATTCCCCCCTAACAGGTGTACGGTCGGAACTACCTGTTGGCATATCTGGATACAAAAAACCAACTATTTCAGGACATAATCTTAATAGCAATCAACGTGAAAAATTATCAAAAATGCAACGTACAATGCGATCCCGAATACGTAGGGGTTGGCCTACAGGAGCCCGCACGATTTTAATGGATAATTCCCATACAGACCTGGCTAGTAAGACGGAATTTTATTTTTATCAATCGCGAATTGCCTGGAGTTACTACCTTCATAATAAAGACGAATTAGCATTAAGCCTTGCGTCCTCTAGTGCAAAACAGGTGCGTAGTTCAATTCCGGAATCAGACTGGACAGCGGGTCTTGCTGCATGGCGTTTATCCAAATATGAGGAGGCTCTTGCTCATTTCACTGAACTAGCGGTGTCTTCTACAGCTGCGCCTTGGTTAAAATCATCCGGGGCTTATTGGGCTAGCAGGGCAGAACTTAGATTAGGGCGTCCGGAAAACGTGTCGCATTGGTTAAATATGTCTATAAAGCAGCCACGAACATTTTATGGACTGCTTGCGACGCGCGCATTGGGACTTGAACTGGCATTTGACTGGAATTCCTCAAGGTTAACCAAAGCTGACAAAAAACTACTTCATGAATCTGAAAGTGCTAGACGAATACTAGCATTAGCGCAAATCGAGCAAGACAACCGAGCAATTCGAGAAATTTATTCATTCTGGGCCAAAAATTCACTAAATCTTATTAAAATCCTTCCCAAACTTGCCGGTGCCCTTGGATACGCGGATGTACAGATGTTATTGGGGAAACAATTAAGTGCTATGGATGGAACCAAACGCGATAGCGCTGTATTTCCGCTACCTAACTGGATGCCCATAGATGGTTATACGATAGATCGTGCCCTTATTTTTGCACTTATTCGCCAAGAATCAAAATTTAGAGCTAAATCTCGAAGTCGCCGTGGTGCGCTCGGGTTGATGCAGCTAATGCCTAAAACGGCTAACTTTGTCGCAAAAAGGAAAAATATTGTAATTAAGAACAGAAAAGCGCTAAATGACCCTGTTTTAAATATTTCTCTTGGCCAAAGCTATTTAGAGCACCTACTTACACTTAAAGATATAGGAAACAACTTCTTTTTTCTACTCTGCGCTTACAATGCTGGGCCTGGAAATTTAAGAAAGTGGCTAGAAAAAACTAATTTCGGTGAAGATCCTCTGCTTTTTGCTGAGAGCATCCGTTCAAGTGAAACAAGACAATTTATAAAAAGCGTTAGCACAAACTATTGGATATACAGATCTCAACTTTTTCAACATGCCCCCTCTCTCAACGCAACAGTTTCAGGACATTGGCCAAAGTACTTACCACAGGAGTAAATCTCAAAATGAGTGATCCTAATAACAAAGTAGAATTTTTACCCGTAAATATTGCCTTGCTAACAGTGTCCGATACACGGAGTTTAGCTAACGACAAATCTGGCGACGTGCTTGAAAATAAAATTAGGGAATCAGGCCATAACTTAGTTGCCCGCCTTATTGTAAAAGATGAGCTAGAAACACTTGTCAAGCAACTTCAATCTTGGATTATGTCTCCCGAAATTGATACGGTTATTGCCACTGGAGGAACGGGGCTGACAGGCAGGGACATAACCCCCGAAGCATTAGCACAAGTCTATGAAAAAGAAATCCATGGTTTTGGAGAACTTATTCGCCAGCTAAGCTATGAGATAATAGGAACCTCAACTCTACAATCAAGAGCGTCAGGTGGAGTGTCTGGCGGAACATATCTTTTTTCTTTACCTGGTTCACCTGGAGCCTGTCGCGACGCTTGGGATAATATACTGAAGTTTCAGTTAGATATACGGCAGAAACCCTGCAACCTGGTAGAACTTATGCCGCGATTGCAAGAACATATTAGGTCTAATAATGGTCAATAATTACAGTCTAACTTCCCTCTCAAACTCGTACTGACTACACATCAACTTTTACTTTTAAGAGCTAGTCTAATTTGCCACCGTTGGTGATCGATCCCGTTATCTATGTCATTTAGTTTATTCAGAATCGAAATTGAGTAACCATTTGGAACATTTCTAACAGTTTCTGAGAATACTTTGGGACTTGACCAAGATACACCGTCGAACGGATTTGAGCGGAGTGCTCGAGATGAAAGTCCAACTAACCAATATCCACCATCCGAAGCCGGCCCAAGTACAACGTCATTCGCCGCTAGTGCTTTAAACGCAGATTGTATATGATCTCTTGTCACCTCCGGTATATCACTTCCAATAAGAACAGTAGGATTGGAATAAAAATTAGCCAGCGCCCGACGCATTTTTTGTCCTAGATCACCATGGCCTTGTTTTACAACACTGCAAAGATTCGGCCAAAAAGGATCAATGGTAACTAGAGAATCTGGTGTCACAACTAAACAACAAGACCAACGAGTATCACGGGTGAGTTGAAGTATAAGATTTCTCACCGTACGCCGATAAAAACACCATGCCTCTTCAAAACCGATATCATTTGAAAGTCTTTGCTTAACGGCTCCAATTCTTGGAGCTTTAACAAATATCAACACATTTTTACGCATAAATAAATTATTGATAAAATCTGATCAATTTGCTCGGCTCAACGCCTAAAAAATATAGTCCGAGGCAAAAACTATTTTTTAGAGATCGGCAAGCATAACCAGATTCTTTATATCGTGATGCTGAGGTGAGGGCGACTGATTTAAAATGTACCAAACGTCTGATTCCAATTCGACGCACCATGTCTACATCCTCCATAATCGGCATGGGTCGAAAACCACCTAAATAATTATAGAATTCTCGCTTGATCAGAAGCCCTTGATCTCCATAAGGCAATCCAATGTATTTAGCTCTCCAGTTAGCGACAAACTCTAACCTTCTCGCTGCTTTTGCTCGGTCATCAAGTGCAAATCTAAACACACCAGCTCTACGGTAGTTTTTAGAATCAGCCATAAACATAGTTATCTCATTGAACCAATTTTCTGTTAGAATCGTGTCAGCATGTACAAAAAGAAGCCAATCCCCACTGGAATATTCTACACCTTTAATCAATTGCCTACCTCTCCCCATTTTGCTGTTAATAATTTCTACCCCTTTCATTTTTGCAATTAAACAGGTGGTATCTTGAGAACCTCCGTCCACTATTAGTACTTGAGCGTTCTCAATTAATTTTGAATCAGTAAATACGTTTAATGCAGCGTCTAATGTTTTTTCAGCATTTAGTGTGGGAATAATTATAGATAACAAAAATATCCTCTTCATGTTATATTAGCAAAAACCCAATCACATTTTTGTTCTTTATTTGTTCTATTATTTCATATATTAAAGAAACTATGCGAAATAATAGCCAAAAACAAAAATTTACTTATCAACAAGCACATTCTATAAAACGTGGACGCGGAGCAATAAGCAATAGGGCTGGACGGTTTGAATCTCTCGTTACCGAAAAAATTGATGATGGCTGGAATAATTTAGATAAGCCCTCTAATAAACTTGTTACTTCTTTTCACACAGATAATAGCAGAACCGTAATATCCAGCAATCAGTCCCCTGATTTAGCATTTGATCTGTCTATCAATCCATATCGTGGATGTGAGCACGGTTGCATTTACTGTTATGCAAGACCAACACACTCATTTTTAGGTTTATCGCCGGGGCAAGACTTTGAAAGCCAAATCTTTGTAAAACGAGAAGCTTCCAGTATTTTAGAAAAACAATTAAAACATCCAAAATATAAATGTAAAGTTCTCGCCCTGGGCACCAATACTGACCCATATCAACCAATCGAACGAAAGTTGAAAATCACCCGTCAGTTATTAAATGTACTTTCAGAATTTAAACACCCCACTACAATTATAACTAAATCAGATTTGATTACCCGAGATATTGATATCCTAAAGTCAATGGCAAAGTTAAATATTGTGAAGGTAACTTTTTCATTTACCACTCTAAACAAGAAACTTGCTAGAACTCTCGAGCCAAGAGCGACAACCCCTTTAAGGAGGCTAAATGCAATCAAAAAATTGAGCGATGCTGGAATACCAACCTGTGTTAATTTTGCCCCGGTAATCCCCACGATCAATGATCATGAGTTAGAGGAAATTCTATCCCAATGCGTTGTAGCAGGTGCTAAAGAAGCCAATTACATTTTACTACGACTACCAGGCGAAGTATCAGACTTGTTTAAAGAGTGGTTACAATTATATTATCCGCGAGGATACTCTCGTGCTTTAAACAGATTACGAGAAATGCACCTCGGTAATAATTATAATTCCTCTTTCTGGATGAGACAAACTGGATCAGGCCCTCAGGCGGAAATACTTAAGGGACGGTTTGTTCTGGCAAAAAAGAAGCTAGGCATTGAAAATACTTCTGTCGATCTTGATCTTAATCTTTTTCGCAAGCCACAAGCACATTATGTGCAATTAAATTTACTCTAGTTTAGACATACTTATTTATGTATTGATGTTCATAAAATGTATCAACAGGATATAGAAAGATACTAAAGGTGATATTGTCATCCCAAAGGGTTTTTAGCAGAATAATGCTTTTAAGCTAGAATGCACATATCTTTTACAATCAACAGAAATTAATATTTACTGTGCCAGATTTTTCCTTTGAACTTTCAATTGGTGGCTACATAGCAGGAATTGATGAAGCTGGGCGAGGGCCTTGGGCAGGCCCTGTATATGCAGCTGCAGTAGTTTTTAACCCTATGGACATTCCCGATGGATTAGCCAGAGAAATAAACGATTCAAAAAAGCTTAGTGCTAAAAAACGGGAAACTATCGCTCCTCGCATATTAGATTACGCAACGGTAGGTAGAGGAAGTGCAAGTGTTAGTGAAATTGACAATTTAAATATTTTACGCGCTACCCATTTAGCCATGAAAAGAGCATTTGAAGATATTCATTGCGAAGTAAACACAGCAATTGTAGACGGCAACATACCTCCAAATCTTTCATGTCCAGTGGTGTGCTTGGTCAAAGGTGATACTAAAAGTCTGTCAATTGCAGCAGCTTCAATTATTTCCAAGGTAAGTCGAGATCAATACATGATAAAATTGAGTCATAATTATCCCGGTTACGGATGGCATAAAAATTTTGGCTATGGGACTAAAGAACACCGTGAAGGTATACTTCAACATGGGATCACACCCCACCATCGAAAATCATTTAAGCCTATACGAAACCTATTATGAAGAACTTCGAAGACAGACTTGACGACAAGACTCCGAGTAGGCCATGTTGATCGACTATGAAAAATATTAATAAAATTGATTTATTAGGTGGGCGATTACTAATTGGTGATTGTGTCAGCGAACTTTCCAAGATTGATGCAAATTCTGTTGATGTAATATTTGCAGACCCACCCTATAACTTGCAGCTCAGCGGGCAATTGTTGCGCCCAAATAACACTCCAGTAAATGGCGTTGATGACAATTGGGACAAATTTTCTAACTTCGCTGAATATGACCAATTTACTCGAAATTGGTTGATTGCTGCCAGACGTGTCCTTAAGGAAACTGGAACAATTTGGGTAATGGGCACATATCATAATATCCACAGAATAGGCACAATACTTCAGGATATCGGTTTTTGGATGCTAAATGACGTCATTTGGCGAAAGACCAACCCTATGCCAAACTTTCGGGGTCGAAGATTTACAAATGCTCAAGAAACATTAATCTGGTGTGCTAAGAGTGCCGATAGTAAAAGATATACTTTTAACTACGAAGCTATGAAATCGCTAAATGATGAGCTGCAAATGAGAAGTGATTGGCTTATTCCAGTATGTGGCGGTTCCGAGAGATTAAAAGTAAATGGCCACAAAGCACATCCGACACAAAAACCAGAAATTCTTATCCAGAGAATTCTTGTGGCATGTAGTAACCCGGGTGACGTCGTTTTAGATCCATTTCTAGGTTCTGGAACAACTGCAGTCGTAGCAAAAAGTCTAAATCGCCAGTGGATTGGGATAGAAAAGGAAAAAAATTATACTCGATTAGCTATATCACGTATCAATGCTACTGTACCGTATCCTGCTGAAGTGCTTCAAACTACTAAAAACAAGCGGCAACAACCGCGAGTACCGTTTGGAAATCTTATAGATCATGGATTAATAAAGCCAGGCGAGACTCTCTATGACCGCATGAAACGGGTCAAAGCGAGGGTAAGAGCTGATGGTAGCCTCACTCGTGAAAATCTCACCGGCTCCATACATCGAATTGGAGCATTGGCCCAGGGCAAAGAAGCATGTAATGGATGGACTTACTGGTACATCGAAGATAAGCAAGGCGAACTTACTTCCATTGACAGTCTTCGTAGCAAGGTCAGAAACAATATAGACTGATTAATCCTGATCTAACTATCTACAAACTTCACCCACTATCTTTTTGCTCAATGCGGATATAGCGTAATTGCCTAGGTTGTTAATATCACACCAGACCCCGTCTACTGCCCTCCTACCATCAACTGTTCCACACATAATAATTAATTCTAGTTGGAAATGTGTGAAATCATGTTTAATCGCGGTTGGAAGACGATACCAGCGTTCTCCAACGGGCACTGAGTTAAAAATGGCTCTATTTTTCCATGGTGTATCTAACCACTCAGTAGTCGGAACTTCCATCAGACCCCCTAATAAACCCTTGTTTGGTCTTCGCCTTAATAAAATAAAACCGTCACGTCTCACTAACCAAAATGCCACACCATAGCGCGATCCTCGAATTAACCGAGCAGGCTTTTTTGGATAATCTTCAGGCTGGCCTGATCTATAAGAGATGCAAGCCGGTTGCCAGGGACAAATATGACATAATGGCTTCCTAGGCTTACATATTGTAGCGCCAAGATCCATTATGGCCTGGGCATAATCTCCAGACCTACCAATTGGGGTAATAATTTTTGCAAATTTATATATTTCCTTTTTGGCGCTAGGCAAAGGAGTTTCAATCATTCGCAGGCGAGATATAACGCGTTCCACATTACCATCTACAACTGTTGCTGGACGATTAAATGCTATTGCAACAATCGCTGCAGCGGTATAAGGCCCTATGCCTGGCAGCTTTAAGAGCTCTTCTTCATTACAAGGAAAAATACCCTTATAACGTTCCCAAAGCGTTCGAGCGCATTTTAACATATTTCTAGCCCGTGCATAATAGCCAAGACCCTGCCATGCATGCAGGACATCGTCCAGAGAAGCATTAGCAAGATCCGAAATGAGAGGCCAACGCCTAAGAAATTCTATAAAGTAGGGCTTTACAGTTTCTACAGTAGTTTGCTGTAGCATTATTTCACTCAACCATACTTTGTAAGCAGAATCCTGCCCTCCAGATTCCATGCGCCATGGGAGTTGACGATGATCTCGGTCATACCAGCGTAACAATGTGTCAGATAGTTCAGAAACCTCGACACCAATATCATTTGACAAAGCCATCCAATATCCCTGTAAAATTCCTGAGAATCGACTTTTTCGTCGTGAGAGTTAATTGTTGAAGAAAATGCAGTATGATATTCTAGCAAATATATATGGGAAAAAGTCAACGATCTAGAACTACCATTCAGGTCGCCTTCGCACTAAGAGCGGTTAAACAAAAAATTAATCGTAAACGCGGATTTGGTGATCAGCGAATTATTAGTGATTGGGCTAATATTGTTGGATCACAAATAGCTGGCTATACGCTTCCAGAAAAACTTGACAGAAATGGAACCTTACGTCTCCGTGTTGACGGCCCTATTGCCACTGAAATCCAACATTTGGAACCTCAGATTCTCGATAAGGTAGCAGTATATTTTGGTTATCGTGCTGCACGCCGACTAAGTATTATTCAGGGTCCAATTGAGAAGCATCTTGCCACACCTCTCTCAATCAAAGCCTCGAATTCCGAATCGGATTTATCGGAGAACTTGCTCTATGCAACTAACCCTGACAGGGAGACAAACGTGAAGACTGCATTATCAAAATTGTCAGAAGTCATAAAAAATAAGAGAAAGAACGGTTAACTCATTGAATTATAATAATTAATGTGTATTTACGAGCCAATATTATGAAATTCTTTAACCAACTATGCTTGAGAGACTGCAACCACACCTTTATAATGTGGATCCTTACAACAGAGACTCGCATATGATCACCAGACGATTTTTGATAGCAGGAATGACTGGAGCGGCTGGCGCATTGGTTGCACCGCCTCTACTACATTTGACGTCTATGACTGCCACCGCAAGCAACTGGGAGAAGCCAGACGACCAGGCTATTGGCGAACCAGAATCACCCATTTATCTAATAGAATATTTTTCACTTACTTGCTCGCACTGTCGCGATTTTCATTTGGAAATATTTCCTCGCCTTAGAACAGAGTATATCGATACCGGAAAGGTAAGATTCATTTCCAGAGACTTCCCCTTAAATAGGCCAGCATTAGACGCGGCTATTTTAGCTCAGTGTGCTGGACCCGATAGGTATTTCGCATTTATCGAAACTCTTTTCAACACATTTGATAATTGGACCCGTGCGGCGGATTACCTCAAAGTACTGGGACAAATTGCACAATTAGGTGGAATAAGCGAAGCAGAATTCAAAGATTGCCTTGGCAATGGCTCGATAGAAGCAAAAATATTTAATAATATGTTAGATGCTCAGGAAACATACGACGTTAGATCCACCCCCACTTTTATTATTAATGGGACAAAGCAAGAAGGTGGTGCAAATTATGAAAAGTTTTCAAAAACTCTAGATAATTATTTACCGGACACCTAACGGTCAATGAAGGCTAAAAAAGTTATTTTTCTTACGGATCGATTAGCAATTGAATTTTACTAAGCTAAAACTGATCGGCTTCAAGTCATTTACTGAGCCTAGCGAACTAATAATTGGCCCGGGCACGACGGGCATAGTTGGCCCGAATGGTTGTGGTAAATCAAATTTAATTGAAGCTATTCGCTGGGTAATGGGGGAAAATTCACCGAGGCAAATGCGTAGCGGTGGTATGGACGATGTCATATTTAACGGTACAGACTCTAGATCATCTCGCAATGTAGCCGAGGTTGCACTTCTTCTAGATAACGAAAATAGAACTGCTCCACCTGCTTTCAATGAAAATAATGAAATTGAAGTGATAAGAAGAATAGAGCGCGGATCAGGCTCGTCTTATAAGGTTAATGGAAACGAAGTTCGCGCAAAGGATGTGCAATATCTTTTTGCAGATATTGCTACAGGAGCGCATTCAACAGCACTAGTAGGCCAGGGAAGAATTAGCGATATAATCAATGCAAGACCACAGAATCGTCGCGGAATTCTCGAAGAGGCAGCTGGTATTAGTGGCCTGCATGCTCGAAGGCATGAGGCTGAATTACGCCTTCGAGCGGCTGAAACAAATCTAGGACGGCTGCAAGACGTAATTGATACTTTAGATGAGCAAATGCGGGCTCTTAAACGCCAATCACGTCAGGCAAATAGATATAGACGTATTTCAGACAACTTAAGGGACGCTGAAGCGCTTCTTTTTCGCTTAAGATTAATAGAGGCTGAAAATGATCTAGCTTTGTCTGAAGAAAAAATTTTTTCAGCTGAAGACGTTGTGGTTAAACTAACCGCTAATGTAGCGATTAGGACGAATGAACAATCAAAAAGTTCAGAAAAATTACCGGAATTGCGACAAGAAGAGGCCAATTTTGCCGCATCACTACACCGTCTCGCTATCGCTGGAGAAAATTTAGATTCAGAAGAACAAGAAATAGATAAACAGTGTGAAGAATTTAAATCAAGACTGGTTCAAATTGACCAAGACCTGATCCGGGAAAAAAACCTATCTAAAGATGCTGAAAACAAAACTATACTTATTAACCAACAGTTAAGTGACCTAATACAGAGCAAAGATGAGTATGCAGAGTCTGAAAAAAAGGCAGCTAACGATTATACAACGTCAGCCACAAACCTGGAGGGTCTAGAGAAAAGTTTTTCAGAGCTAACTGAAAAAATTGCTCAAGATGACGCTAGGCACTCAAGTTTGAAACGACGTTTGCAAGAGCTGGAAACACAGAAAGAGGGAACATCTTCTCAAATTGTTGCAATACAAAGTGAACGTGAAAGACTTGGAGAAAGTAACATTCATCAAGACTCAATCAAAAATACAGAACTAGCAATTATAGAGATGAAATCAAAAGTTGATACCTTTCAAGAGGAACTCCGAATTTCAGAATCTACCAGAGAATCGGCACAAACTGAGGAGTTAACGGCTCGCGATATACTCCAAGCTGCAAATGCTGCCTTGTCCCAGTTAAAAGCCGAGGAGCAGGGACTCCAAAAATTATTTGATTATAGTGATAATAACAAAGGATCAACATTACTAGATTCTATAATAGTTGAATCAGGTTACGAAGCTGCACTCGGTGTAGCTCTGGGAGAAGATATAGAGGCGTCCCAAAGCCCGACAGATCAAATTTTCTGGTCCGAACTCATCCCTCTCAAGGCTGATCAAGAATTACCTGAAATGACTATACCGTTATCAAAATTTGTGCGCGGGCCAGATGTTTTAAAGCGTAGACTAGATCAAATTGGCGTGATTACTGGGGACGGCGAAAAAATTAAGAATTATTTACAACCAGGACAGTGCATAGTGAATAAAGCTGGCGCACTTTGGCGTTGGGATGGCCTTACTGTTAAGGCTGGAGCTATTACAGCTGCAGCAATTCGCTTAAAACAGCGGAATAGGTTGAATGAACTAGGCAAAGAGTTAAAAACAGCAACAAATGTACATAAACAAGCAGAACAGTCTTTGCTACATTTAGTAGAGAACCTCCATTTGGCAGTAAAACATAACTCAGTAGCCAGAAAAAATTTTGAACAGATCAGCGAGAATCTGCACTCTCTTCATGAACAATTATCAAAATTGACTCACGAAGCAATTGAGGAAAACTCGCGTCTTAGTGCACTTGATGCAAGATTAGAGAGTCTTCATAACGAACTAACCGATAATACTATATCGATACAACAAACCATGGAGTCATTAAAGGTATTTGAATCTTCCAAAATCAACCAAAATGAACTAAGTGTTCAAAGAAGTCAGTTATCCGTGCTGCGCAGAGATCACGATGAGAAAACCCGAATTTATGATCGTCTATCAAGAGAGGCTTCTCAGCATCAACAGCAACTAAAAAACTTAAACATTGAAAAGCAAGATTGGTCCCAAAGGCTAATTGGCGCTAATGTTAGACTTTACGATCTTAAGTCTCGTCGTGAGGAAGTATCTCAAAAACTTAATAAATTAGCTGAGCGCCCTCAAGAAATTGTCGAACAACGGTCTATATTATTAGATAAAATCTCAATGATTGAAAAAGAACGCAATACAGCTGCTGAACAATTAGCCCAATGCGAAGACGAATTACGAAATATGAATTCTGAATTGAAGACAAGTGAACAGGCTCTTGCTAGTGCTAGAGAAGAACGCGTTCGGGCTGAGGGGATTCATGAACAGGCAAAACAAATGGTTCAAAATATAGTTTCTCAAATTGAGGAAAGGTTATCGTGCTCTCCAAAAGAATTATCATCAAACACCCCATTACCTCAAACTGACAAACTACCAGAAATTGAAGCCATAGAAAATAGAATGCAACGTCTTACCCGTGAACGCGAAAATATTGGCGCTGTAAATCTACGTGCCGAAGAAGAAGCAAATGAATTAGGTCAACAGATATCCAGCCTTGCCAGTGAAAGAGAAGATCTCGAGGCTGCCATATTCAAATTACGTCAAGGGATATCTAACCTTAACCGAGATGGACGTCAGCGGGTTACAGAAGCTTTTAAGACAATTGATAATCATTTTAGCAAACTTTTTACCCGGCTTTATGGTGGAGGACATGCGCACTTAGAATTAGTAGAGTCAGATGACCCTTTGGAGGCTGGACTTGAGATTATGGCGAGCCCGCCAGGAAAGAAATTGCAATCCCTCTCTTTGCTCTCGGGTGGAGAAAAAGCACTAACGGCACTCGCATTATTATTTGCAGTATTTCTTACTAATCCTGCACCAATCTGTGTGCTGGACGAAGTTGATGCTCCACTCGACGATAACAATGTGGATAGATTTTGTAGTTTAGTATCAGAATTAGCAAAAGATAGTGGCACACGTTTCTTAATTGTGACACATCACCGCATGACAATGTCTAGAGTAGACCGACTATTTGGAGTAACCATGATAGAACGTGGTATCTCGCAGTTAGTGTCTGTCGACTTAGCACGAGCTGAAGAGTGGCGTGACAACAATTAAAATCCACTGTATGTTATAATTTATCCTTTTATATCAGATTGTTATGACATAAGCAGAATTGGTTGACAGGTCTGTAACCAAACATTATGGTTCAGGCGCTTTTTCGGTTTATACCGCGTACGTAGGTTAAGTTTGAGAGTTAATTTTTGTGCTAGATGACAAACAGTCACCTTCACTTGAAGGTCTAAGTTCTCGACTCAAACAAGTTCAGCAGGATCGGGGTTCTGCTGGAAGCTCAAGGATGCCGCCAACGCGGCTCGGCCAGTCAGTACATTTGGGAATCGAGATGGCAGCGACCTTGGCGGTTGGGGGAGGCATTGGTTGGTATTTAGATTACTGGCTTGAGACTACCCCTTGGTTACTGGTAGTGTTCCTGTTTCTAGGAGTTGGCGCAGGTATAAGCAACGCCTTTCGATTGGCAAAAAAATATAGTTTGGAGCTCGCTAAGAGAGACAATTCAAAAGACGGCACAACCGTCGGCAAATGAAGATTAATGGGGGAGCAGTTAGCTCGTGGCATCGGCAGAACATTCAGAACAACATGGTCCTCTAGACCAGTTCGCTATCCAGAGATACGTTGAGATTGATCTAGGTGGTTTCGACGCTTCGTTTACAAATTCTTCCCTGATGATGGTAGTGGCAGTAGCTGTAATATTTGTTTTGACCACACTAGGAATGGGGAAGGGACGTTTAGTCCCAGGTCGGCTCCAATCAGTGGTAGAAATGCTCTATGAATTGGTTGCTAATATGCTTGGCGATATAGTAGGGGGTCGAGCAGCAAAGCGGTTCTTTCCCTTTGTATTTAGCTTGTTCACATTTTTGCTTTTTGGAAATTTACTGGGTCTAATTCCCTATAGTTTTACATTTACTAGCCATATTATAGTAACATTAATCTTTGCTTTGGTGGTATTTATTGGCGTCACTATCCTAGCAATTATTATTCATAAACATAAATTTCTAACGTTTTTTTTGCCTCCAGGGGTGCCAATGTGGATGGCACCGTTATTAGTACCGATCGAAATTGTCTCCTATATTGCTAGACCAATAAGTTTAGCAGTACGTTTGTTTGCAAATATGATGGCGGGGCACAGTATTCTCCACGTATTTGGTGGCTTCGTTTTTGTGCTTGGATTTTTTGGATTTCTACCATTCGCCTTTATAATTGCGCTTTATGGCCTGGAACTACTGGTAGCTGTTCTGCAGGCTTATGTTTTTGCTATATTAACCTGTTTATATATTAGGGATGCTATATACCTACATCATGAGTAGGAAAAATTACTCAAAATTACAAATTTATTAAACACAATTAGAGGAACTAGGACTATGGACGCTGAATCGGCAAAACTTCTTGGACAACTCATTGGTGGTGGTCTCGCTACAATAGGTGTAGCGGGTTCCGGTGTAGGTATTGGAATTATTTTTGGAAACTATGTTTCTGCTGCAGGACGGAATCCAGCAGCTGCTCCAAAATTATTTGGCAATGTTTTACTCGGATTTGCCCTCACTGAAGCTATTGCTCTGTTTGCACTAGTTATGGCCTTCATAATCTTATTTGGAAGCTGAGGCTTTGTTAAAAACAACCGACTCGGCTAAACTTTTGTATCGAGTCGGGTTTGGAAATCGAGAACAAAAAAAATGCTAAAACTCTCCAGTATGCCATTTGGGATAGATAAATGGCAATGACACAACTGTCCCAAAAATTTCAGTGTTATATTCGTACCTTATTTGTGGGTGCACTAAGTTTGATTATTGCAACTCACCTTCCTGGGTCACTTTTTGCTGCAGCGGAAGAAAAACCGGGCATGCCACAGCTCGACATGACAACATATGGCACACAGTTGTTTTGGCTAGTAGTGACATTTGTAGTTCTTTTAATTCTTCTATGGAGTTTTGCTCTACCTCGTATTGGTCGCGTCCTAGAACAACGTCAGCGTCAAATTACGGATGATTTAGAACAGGCTGAAAAACTTAAGCAAGAAGCAGAAGATGCAATTAAGGCATATGAAACTTCACTATCAGAAGCCCGTTCCAAAGCCCATCAATTACTAACAAAGACCCAAATGGAGCTTGATGATCAGGCCGCCGAACAACGAAACTTATTGGACGCCCAATTAGCTGAGAAACAAACACAAGCAGAGACACAAATTAAGAAAGCAAGAGAACAAGCTTTAAACAGTGTAAGAGAAGTGGCGATTGAAGCAGCCCGAGCGGCAACACATCGATTGATTGGTGTAGAGCCTAGTCGAGATGCTGCAAGCTCAGCCATTGATGGAAAGACTTAGAGCCAATGACAAAAATAAAAAATATGGCTAAAGTGCCCGAAAATTGGTTGCTGCTAGTAGCCTTTGCATTTGTCATTGCTGGAAGTTCAATCACGGAGTCAGCCAATTTTTGGATACTAATAGCTTTTGTAACCTTTGCAGGAGTTTTTGGTCGAAAGGCTTGGGCTGCCATGAAAAAATCATTGGATAATAGAAGTGAAAAAATTAGGGCTGAACTTGATGAAGCACAACGTCTAAGAGAAGAAGCCCAAGTTGTACTAAACGAATACAAACAAAAACGATCAGAAGCTGAGGAAGAGGCTCAGAAATTAGTGGAACAAGCAAAAATTGAGGCTGAACGCCACGCTAACGAGGCTAAAAAGGCTCTTGCTGATAATATGCAACGTCGGGAACAGGCGGCTATGCAACGCATTGCACAGGCAGAAAACGACGCTTTGCGTGAAGTGCGTGAAACTGCTGCTGAGCTAGCTATCAAAGCTACAGCTAACCTAATACAGGAAAATTTAGATGACGAAAAGTCTGATTCGATAATTCAGCAGTCTATACAAGAACTGCACAAGCGATCAGGCTAAATAACCAACATTGACTGACGTCAGGTTATCAATACCAAATAACTGTTAGCAAATTAGTCGAATTTCAAAAAGTAATGATAGATAGCTCTGGTTGAGTTACTCTGCAGCATTTTGATACGCGTCCATGGGTGGGCATGAACATACTAAATTCCGATCTCCGTACACCTGATCAATACGAGCTACCGGGGGCCAATATTTCATCTGGGACGAATAGGTCATTGGAAATGCAGCTTCCTCTCTAGTGTATTTGTGCTGCCACTTATCTCCAGCAACCTCGGAAAGAGTATGAGGTGCGCAACTTAATGGATTATCATCAATTTGCCACTCACCCTTTTCGATACGATGAATTTCTCCCCTTATTGCAATCATCGCATCACAAAACCTATCTATTTCTGATTTAGGTTCGCTTTCCGTTGGTTCAATCATCAGGGTACCAATTACCGGGAATGACATCGTTGGCGCATGAAAGCCATAATCCATCAAACGCTTAGCTATATCTTCTACAGATATTCCCACACTGTCTTTCAGCGGCCTTACATCAATTATACACTCGTGAGCCACACACCCGTTTTGCCCCTTATACAAAACTGGATAATGAGAGCTTAGCTTTTTTGCAATATAATTAGCATTCAGTATGGCAACCTGAGTTGCCTTTTTTAACCCTTCGGCACCCATCATGGCAATATAGGCCCATGAAATTGGTAAAATACCTGCTGATCCCCAAGGTGCTGCGGACACTGGGCCTACCCCTACCGATTCTGCCAAAGGATGACTTGGGAGGTAGGGAGCCAAATGTTTTCTTGCACCAATTGGACCAACACCTGGCCCGCCACCGCCATGGGGAATACAGAACGTCTTATGAAGATTCATATGAGCTACATCCGGCCCAAATTGTCCGGGCAAACTTACCCCCAACAGAGCGTTTAGATTCGCTCCATCAAGATAAACCTGTCCTCCCACAGAATGTACAATTTCACATATATCTACTATGGCTTCTTCGAACACACCATGGGTAGAAGGGTAAGTAACCATCAAAGCTGCCAAGCGTGAATTATATTTTCTTACCTTAGATTTTAAATCAGATAAATCTACATTACCATTTTCATCACAATCCACTACTATAACCTTAAGACCCGCCATAACAGCACTAGCCGGATTAGTACCATGGGCGGAGTTAGGAATTAGGCATATATCCCGGTCTGTTTCACCGTTAGCACTATGAAAACCCCTTATCGCTAATAGCCCGGCATATTCACCTTGACTGCCAGCATTAGGCTGTAGCGATACAACCGAAAAACCTGTTACCTCGCACAACATCCTTTCCAAACCGTCAATCATCTCCATATAACCGACAACCTGTTCTGATGGTGTAAAAGGATGTATATTTGCAAAACCTGGCCACGTTACGGGTATCATTTCTGCTGTCGAATTTAACTTCATTGTGCAAGACCCTAAAGGAATCATTGACTGATTCAGTGCTATATCTTTCAGCTCAAGCCCGCGCATATACCGCAGCATCTGTGTTTCAGAATGCTGGGTATTGAAGAGTGCATGCTGAAGTATGGGTGATTCACGTTGAAGCTGACGAGGGACTTCAAAGCATACTTTCTTTTGCAATTCCTCAATAGACCACTCACTCGTGGTACCTCCTGAAAATACCATAAGAAGTTTTTCTATATCGGAAGGGTCTGTAGTCTCGTCAAACGAGATGCCTATAGTAGAACTACTGTTTTTGCGGAGATTAATTCCCTGTTTTAGAGCTAACTCTAATATTTTATCAACGTCGCCAGAGCATTCGACCGTCACAGTATCAAACCAATTTTTAGTTATTACATCGACACCAATTTTGTTAAGTCCTACCACAAAAATAGAACTTAAAATATTTACCCTTTCAGCAATTTTCCTTAACCCAACGGGACCATGGTATATTGCATACATTGCAGCAATTACTGCCAATAATACCTGGGCTGTACATATGTTACTTGTAGCTTTCTCCCGGCGAATGTGTTGTTCCCGAGTTTGTAACGCGAGACGCAAAGCCGTTTGTCCACTGGAATCAACTGAAACCCCAACTATTCTTCCAGGCATAGATCGCTTATATTTGTCGTGAGTAGCAAAAAACGCAGCGTGAGGACCTCCGAATCCCATTGGAACACCAAACCTCTGTGCACTTCCCACAACAATATCTGCCCCAAACTCTCCAGGCGGCACAAGTAAAACTAAACTAAGAAGATCCGCTGCTACCGTAACAATTAAACCTTTCTTGTGAGCTGACTTAATAAACTCACGATAATCATAGACTTCTCCGTTGCTTGAAGGGTACTGGAGCAACGCACCAAAATATGACTCATCAATTAATGCACTTTGGTGATCACCAACAACAATCTCAATACCGACAGCACTCGCACGAGTGCGTAGTACAGAAATTGTCTGAGGATGACATTGATCCGAAACGAAGTACCGATCCTCTATATTTTTTGTTACACCATGACTCATACTCATTGCTTCAGCTGCCGCCGTTGCTTCGTCCAAAAGAGAAGCGTTAGCGGTTTCCATTCCTGTAAGATCCATAATCATAGTCTGAAAAGCCAATAGTGCCTCCAGTCGACCCTGAGAAATCTCTGGTTGATAAGGCGTATAGGCGGTATACCAACCAGGGTTTTCTAGAATATTACGTAATATTACAGGTGGGGTATAAGTACCGTAGTAACCCATACCAATCATTGATTTGTTAATTTGGTTAAGTGATGCCAGATCGGATAAATCAGATAACACCTCCTGTTCACTTCGTGCATCAAGAACAGATTTAGGAAACTCCGCTCGAATGGCTTTTGGAACCGCTTTTTCGGTTAACTGTTCTAACGAACCTAACTCAAGATAATCCAACATATCTTTAATATCAGTCTCTCTAGGGCCAATATGCCTCCTATGAAATTTATCTCCAGACACTAAAGGATTTTTTTCTTTATCTTTCATTGTAACTATACCCCTCGAACTCTGACACTACTCATAGACCTTTAACTAAGTCTCTCAACATATTCTAGATAGGCATCTTCATTCATAAGCACGTCTAACTCTGATTCATTATTAATTTTAAGCTTAAAAAACCACCCTTCACCTAAGGGGTCACTATTCACAAGCGATGGGTCATCTTCTAACTTATCGTTTACCTCAACAACCTCACCCCCAACTGGTGCATAGATTTCACTTGCTGCTTTTACCGATTCGACTACTGCTCCTTGCTCACCCTGATTTACATTTTTGCCAATGTTCGGCAACTCGACATAGACAACGTCTCCTAATTGTCCCTGGGCATAATCTGATATTCCTATAGTAACTACCCCATCCGAAGCGAGCAGCCATTCGTGCTCCTTACTGAATCGAATTTTAGTCATATATTACCCCTGTTTATTAACCATAAAAGTATCTATGCGCAGTAAATGGCAGTTTAACTATACTAGCCTTTACCTCTTTTTCCCGAACCATTAAAATTACCTCTGTTCCAACTGCAGAATGATCAGTTTTGACATAACCCATTGCGATTGGCCCATTTATAGTTGGCCCGAAACCACCACTGGTAATTTTCCCAATTTGATCACCTTGTAGATTCATAATCTTGGTATGCTCTCTCGCTGGAGCTTTTCCTTCAGGTAAAATTCCAACCCTACGACGAGTTGGCCCCTCTTCGATTTCCCTTAGAACTCGATCCTCACCGATAAATCCTCCCTTTTGTCTTCTACGCTTACTAATCGACCATAGTAGACCAGCTTCAATTGGAGTTGTTGTCGAATTGATATCATGCCCATACAAACACAAGCCAGCCTCCAACCTAAGGGAATCTCTTGCCCCCAGTCCAGCGGGGAATACCTCAGGTTCGCTTACAAGAGATTCCCAAACATGTTGAACTGATTCAGAATAAACTGATATTTCGAAGCCATCTTCACCTGTATACCCAGAACGAGAAACAATCGCATCTACTCCAGCAACTGTCATCGTACTTGCCATCATAAATTTTAATTTAGAGCAAGCCGGGGCATGTCTGTTAAGAACGGATCCAGCTGCTGGACCTTGAATGGCTATCAGTGCCTTGTCCTTATGTATCGCAATATCATGGGTACTACCAAGATGTTCTTCCAGAATCGCTAAATCTTCATACTTGCAAGCAGCATTTACAACCAACGTTATCCGGTCAACAGAATTAGTAACTATTAGATCATCACTTATGCCACCTTCAATATTTAACAACTGAGTATAACGCAAAGCCCACGGAGCTAAATCAACAATGTCCCCAGGCACCAACCTTTCTAGAGATTTTGCTATATCATCGCCCCAAATACTAATTTGTCCCATATGACTTACATCGAATATAGATGCCATATTACGGGTATGAATGTGTTCTTTGAGTATCCCAGATGGATAATTTAATGGCATAAAAACCCCAGCATACGGAACCATTTTAGCACCATGGATTACGTGACTATCGTAGAGGGGTGTAATCCCCGTCTCCTCTAGGTCATTGCTCGCTTTAATCATCGTAATCTCCATACATATACACAAAAAGGCCCCCAATTCGCGAAGAACTGACCGGCGCCCCCTCTGTCTCCGTACCTGAAAGATTGACCGTGGTTAAGAACAGATTATGCTCTCCCGCAGCTTTCCTCTTCGGTGAGATTTCGGGAAAATCACTTATCCCGAAGCCTACTTTCCAGAGTCACATTCGCTTGCGGTCCCTTTTACCTGAGAGTTTTCGGGACAATTGCTCCTTCGGTGCCCGTCAGATGTAATCTGACTGATCTCTCCCGCAAGGTTTACCTGTGTATACCGTAGACGTAAGAGTGTAACGTTAGAATCCATCTGGTCAACAAAATCATTGATCACGATCAAACTTATAATCTTCAAACTGTCCTAGAGTTAATTGCAAGCCCAAAAAAGTCCTAAACTTGTATATGTCCTGTTCAGAATTAAAAGGAATAACCATTGCTAACTCCTCAACGGATTTGGAACGATTTTCGTTTTTCGAAAACCTGATAGCTGTAGTAAAAATATCTTTACTTAGAATATTTTTATCAGAATCAAAAACGGCAACAAAATATGGTATATTTACTACGTTCCCAACGGCAGCAGGTCCGCGACGAGCAGAAATCAGTATATCTAGGAAAATTTCAACACTGCTTTCATCTCCATCAAAATCATATTCGCATTCATAGTTAAAGTTCTCTATTACAACTTCATGGGCAACATCAGTAAGATCACGACCAGCGGAAGACCTATAATATATCGTTTGATGCGCCTGATCCATCAATCCAATTCGGGGGCATAAAGGCTTATCCTCAAATAAACTGCAAGACATCAGTGCAACAGTTGAGATGCAAACTACCACAAGATGTAACTTATGCTTAAAATACCTACTGCCTAACCTTTTGTAGACTTTAGTCAACTCCATAAAAAAATCCGCAATTTGTAATCAAGACCTTCTATTCTTTATGACTTGAAAACAAAAAGATTTCCACCCCTTACTCTAAACCGCACTATAGGCTATTTTAGCCAAACAGTAACTTAAGATTCCGAGAAAAATGGCTGTTTATACTGAAGTATCAGATTATGAGTTAGAAAGATTCCTTCTGGATTACAACATCGGCCATGCCGTGTCCTTTAAAGGAATTGCGGAAGGCGTAGAAAATTCGAATTTTTTTCTGCTAACTGACAAGGGTTCTTACATTCTGACTCTTTATGAAAAGCGGGTGGCGAGCGAAGATCTTCCCTATTTTCTTAGCTTAATTGAACACCTTGCAAAACAAAGAATCGCATGTCCGACACCTATACATGGTACTGATGGTAACGTTCTAAGAAATTTATGCAAACGCCCCGCAGCTATTACTAGTTTTCTCTCAGGTGTATCTCCCGTAAAACCTACCTTATCTCATTGCAAGCAACTTGGAGCAGCATTAGCTCAAATGCATGTGGCTGGGCAAGATTACAAATTGAACCGAGACAATGCTCTTTCTGTTGATGGATGGCAAACTCTCTTTATGGATTGCAAAAATAATGCGAATAAAGTGACTTCCGGCTTGAAGGAGGAGCTCACAAAAGAGATTGGTATTGTTTCTGGGGCTTGGCCCACTTTATTGCCAAGGGGAGTAATTCATGCTGACTTATTTCCAGATAATGTCTTTTTTGAGGGCAATAAACTGTCCGGCTTAATAGATTTCTATTTTGCATGCAATGATATTCTAGCTTACGATTTAGCTATTTGCTTGAACGCGTGGTGTTTTGACGAAGGCACCATATTTAACATTCAAAAAGCCAAAGTTTTGATAGAAAGTTACCAAAATATTCGACCATGTACTGATGAGGAAATTTATGCCCTGCCATTGTTAGCACGTGGGGCAGCGTTGAGGTTTCTTCTAACTAGACTTTACGACTGGCTTAATCAAATAGATGGCGCCATGGTAAAGCCAAAAGATCCCATTGAATTTCTTAAACGATTACAGTTTCACCAGAAAGTTAAAGATTCTAGAGCATATGGAATTGTCCTATGAGTAATACGGATCGAAAGACAAATGCCCCCAGTGTTACCATATATACAGACGGAGCATGTAGTGGCAATCCAGGCCCGGGGGGGTGGGGCGCAATCCTTATCTATAAAAATGAAAAAAAGGAAATTATGGGTGGAGAGCTAGAAAGTACAAATAATCGTATGGAGTTGACCGCCGCAATTTTTGCACTCAACACTTTAAAACGAAAGAGCAAAGTAGACCTTTATACGGATAGTCGCTATGTCATTGACGGGATTACCAAATGGATTAAAAACTGGAAAATAAACAATTGGGTAACTTCAGGCAGAAAAGGAGTAGAGAACAAAGATCTGTGGATACTTCTTGACCAGGCATCAAATGATCACCACGTAGCTTGGCACTGGGTTAGAGGACATGACGGGAATACCTACAACGAAAGGGCTGACGAGCTTGCTAAACAAGCCATCCCTATAACGGGCGCTGTCACAAAAAACTTTTAAGCTTAGCAAGTGCAACGTTATATTGAGATCATTGCTCAAATTGTGTAAAGAAACCAAACTATATAGCTTATATGCTTAATTACTTAAATTTGACCAAGCATATGTTCAGCGCTACTAACATTCATTTCAGAGGGATTTTCTTCCACATTCAGATGGCTGACCGTACCGTCCTCTACAACCATTGAAAACCGGGTTGAGCGTTCACCTAATCCAAAACCTGTGCCATCCAGAGTTAAACCTGTGGCGCGAGCAAATTCCCCATTACCATCTGCTAACATTTCTACTGCATTTCCTACCTTTTGAGCCTCACCCCACGCTTGCATAACAAATGCATCGTTAACTGAAACACATGCTATTGCTGAAACACCCTTATCTTTTAAAGCTTGGGATTGATTAACAAAACTGGGAACATGTTGCGCTGAACACGTTGGTGTAAAGGCGCCAGGCACAGAAAATAATGCTACCTTGCGACCTTTGAAATAATCATCACTAGAAATATCAGCAAGACCGTCGTCCGTAATTTTCTTGAATGTAACTGAAGGTATTTTATCTCCTGCTTTTATAGTCATTTGGCAGCTCCTATTTATTTAAGTCTTACTTATTAAGACATCTTATGTTGAAGATTAAAACAATTCTAGGCATTTACATCATATAATATGAGTGGAGTATAGCAGGATTTCAATCATCAATATTACTTTACTTATTATCTACTAAAATGAGATTAGGAAAGTGTTAGAACATTGCTAAAATTATTTTCAAAGACATTCTTCCTTAGTTTCTAAATACCTCTCTCAATTGCAACAAAAATTAGTGATTAGTTTGTAACTTGGAAAATGTTATAATTTACAACACGAAATCTGAAACTAATTAAGATGATCAATTGATCACCCCTATGGGAGACCCCAAACATGTCAACAACCCATGCATATCTAGAAGGGCAACTTTTAATAGCAATGCCCTCTATGACAGACCCAAGATTTGAGCGATCAGTGGTATTTATCTGTGCTCATTCAGCCGACGGAGCAATGGGCATTGTTGTTAACAAACCTCTAAGCTCCCTAAGTTTTCCTGAGCTTCTTAAACAACTAGAAATTAAAACTGATGTTAGCGATGAAAAAATTCAAGTATATTTTGGCGGGCCAATAGAGGGTGCTCGTGGGTTCGTTCTGCATTCACCTGATTATATACAAGATTCAACTATATTAATTAAAAACGAATTTGCCCTTTCCGCTAGTATAGATATTCTAAAAGCTATAGCTGAAGGCAATGGGCCCAGAGAAAGCCTGCTTGCCCTAGGTTACGCTGGATGGGCGGCGGGACAACTCGACCAAGAAATACAAGATAATGGTTGGTTAATCATCACTGCTAACAAAAAGATAATTTTTCAAACAGACAACAAAAACAAGTGGCGAAGTGCCACCGAAAGTCTTGGAGTTGACATCAGCAAACTCTCGTCTGAGTTTGGACATGCCTAATTTATATCCGAGTTTTGTTTTACCAATTCATCCTTGAGGATTGCAAAAAGCAAATGATCACGCCAAACACCATCAATTTTTAAATATTTTTTCGCATAACCTTCCCGTTGAAAACCACATCGAATTAAAAGAGCTTTACTTGCACCATTGTCAGGCATACAGGCGGCTTCGACTCTATTCAGACCTACTGTTTTAAAACAATGGGATAAGACACAATGTAGCCCTTCGGTCATGTAACCGGATCGAGCGTATCGCTTGCCAATCCAATATCCCACACTACAACTTTGAGACACACCACGTTGAATGTTATTGAGAGTGATACCCCCTAAAAGTCTACGGTCTGAGAGTCGAACTACAAAAAATGAGAAACTAATCCCCTCGCTTGCTTCCTTTTTCTGACGTCGAAGTCGCCTTCGATATGCGACTCGACTATGAGAATCATTAGCCCATTCTGGTTCCCAAGGAACAAGGAATTCACGCGAAGATTCCCTTAACTGTGACCATTCCTGCCAATCTCCAGGAACAGGTAGCCGCAATCGTACCGAGTCACCCACCAAGGGCGAGTTCGTCAAATTTTCGTAAGATGAGCTACCTAGTATTGACATTATTGGAAACGACTCAACAACTTATCGTAGGACTCTAGGCTAGAAATAGGACCGAGAGCCGCCAGAGTGAGTTCACTACTAAAAACTTTAGCTGCGATTCTTTTTACATCAGTCTCCGTAACAGCATTAATCTTTTGCAAAATTTCGTCGATGGATATAGGTCGGCCAAATATAAGCATATGACGGCCCAATCGATCACATCGTGACGAACTTGATTCGAGGGACATTAGTAGACCTGCCTTAACTTGAGCTCGCGCACGATCCATCTCCTGTGTTGTAACATTTTGAGACACTGCCATTAGTTGCTCCCCAATTACCGGAGTAAGCTCCAATAATTTTTCTGATCCTGTGGCACAATATACCCCAAATAAGCCGCCGTCAGTATAAGAGGAGTTAAATGTATAGACTGTATACGCCAAGCCTCGACGCTCTCTTATCTCTTGAAACAACCTTGAGGACATTCCACCTCCCAGCAAAAGGGATAGCATCTGTAAGGTATAAACGTCCGTATCAGTATAAGAAAATCCATTAAAACCTATAACTATGTGCGCCTGTTCGAGCTCCTTAGTTTGTCGCATTTCCCCACCTTGATATAATGCTGTTAACTCATTAGTTGAGGTATGATTTATCAACCTATCAAATGCTTGGCCAACCAAATCTACCAGATGGTCATGGGCAAGATTTCCAGCTCCCGCTACCACCATCCGGTGCGGCTCATAATGCTGAGACATATATTTAGCTAATACTTCTCGACTATATTGCTGCACCTGAGATGCCGGCCCCAATATGCTTCGTCCCAGAGCTTGATTTGGATATGCTGTTTCCTGAAATCTATCAAAAACTATTTCATCTGGAGTATCTTGCATCTGCGCTATTTCCTGAATAACAACACCCTTTTCACGCTTCAACTCGGAGTCTGAAAATATAGAAGACTGAAGAATATCTGCTAAAATATCTATCGCTAAGCCAATATCTTCTTGCAATACTCTCGCATAATAAGCGGTGAATTCTCGAGAAGTATAGGCGTTGACATAACCACCAACAGCCTCAATCTCTTCAGCTATATCCTTAGCTGAACGGTTTGTAGTACCTTTGAAAGCCATATGCTCCAACAAATGTGAAACACCATTAATTTGTGTTGCCTCATATCGTGATCCAACACTAACCCAAACGCCAATGGAAGTTGTTTTCAAGCTTGGCATACTTTCGCTTACTATCCGAAGCCCGTTAGGAAGTGTGGAAACACGTGCAATCATTACATATCTCCTTAATTTGGAAGCCCGACTTCACGAACAAACTTTTTTACAATACATAAATCATTTTTCAAGTAGCGTATGTTTTCTTTACGTTCTAACAAATCGGAAAGCCTATCAGGAAGCTTTGGTCTTACGCCGGTAGCACGATACACGGCATCTGGAAATTTTGCAGGATGGGCGGTAGAAAGGCAGACAATTGGTAAACTATCACAAGATTTATCATTCAATTTCAATATATCTCTAGCGCACTGAATACCAACCGCAGTATGTGGATCAATAAGTACACCGTATTTTTTCCATACCATGTTTATACATTCCAGCGCTCTTTCATCATTGATACTAATTGCAGAGAAATTTTTCAGCGCTATATTTAACTGCCCCTGCCCAATCGTGAAACCATTGTTCAAATCCACACTCTGAAATAAAGACTTTACTAAATCTCCGTTCTGGCCATAAAGATCAAATAGTAATCTTTCAAAATTGCTTGCAACCTGAATGTCCATACTGGGGCTTATCGTAGGAATTACCTTATTTTTGTAATAACCTTTGCCAGAAAATACCCGTGCCAAAATATCGTTGGCATTTGTTGCCACATAAAACTTTCCTATAGGAAACCCTAATGCCGCTGCGACATAGCCAGAATAAACATTTCCAAAGTTTCCTGTGGGAACGGAAAAATTTATAATTTCCTTAGAATTACTTAGCAGCAAGGACGAATAACAATAGTACACTGCTTGGCTTAAAATACGAGCCCAGTTAATCGAGTTAATTGCAGCCAAATGTAGCTCATCTCGAAACTGTAAATCATTAAACATAGCTTTCACAAGAGCCTGACAATCGTCAAATGTACCATCAATTGCGACGTTGTAAACGTTCTGGGCGTTTACGGTGGTCATTTGTCTACGCTGAACTTCTGACACTCTTCCCTCAGGATGAAGTATTATTATAGAAATATTATCATATCCTTTAAAAGCTTCAATTGCCGCAGACCCTGTATCTCCAGATGTCGCACCCACTATCACGACACGTTTATTATTCTTATTCAATACATGATTAAATAGACCACCGAGAATTTGTAATGCATAATCTTTAAAGGCAAGTGTTGGCCCATGGAATAGTTCCATGATCCAAAAACTTTTTTCTAATTCTTGAAAAGTAACTATTTCAGGATTATCAAAATTTTTATAAGCGTTACGTACAATTTTTTGAAGGACTGGTAGTTCTATGTCATTACCGATAAATAGTTGAAGAATACGAGTTGCAAAATCCTGATAACTCAGTTTTCTAAGCTCGTCCAATTGAAAACCTGAAAAGTGCTTTGGCTTAATCTCAGGTACCCAGAGCCCTCCATCACGTGCCAAGCCACCAAGCATCACATCAACAAATGACCCGGTGCTACTTCCATCTCCACGAGTACTCACATAACGCATATATGGTCACACTTAAAAATTTAAAAATAAAACTATAAACGTTTTTATACTCAAACTAACAAACGACTTAACTAAGATACCTAGTCCTAAGATGCACTTCAAAGGCTCTAGTATCTAGTGGACGACCGGTCACTCGCTCCACCAAATCTTGGGTAGAATAACAGGAGCCTTGACTATGAACCGACTCTAATAGCCAAGACATAAGGGAACTGAAATCACCTATGGCAATGTCGGACTTTACTTGTTTAATTTCTCTCTCAACTTTCTCAAAAATCTGCGCAGCAATCAATGCCCCTAGAGTATAGCTCGGAAAATACCCGATTTCCCCAGTAGCCCAATGTATATCTTGTAGGCAGCCTTCACCATGGTTTTTCGGCATTACTCCTAAAAGATCTTTCATCCACTGCTCCCACGCATCAGGCAAATCATTAACCTGTATGCCACCCTCTATCATTTCCTTTTCTAAATGATAACGTAGCATGACATGAAGAGGGTACGTAACCTCGTCTGCATAAATCCGAATTGGCCCCGGAGCAACTCTTATAGCTAATCGGTATAGATTTTCAGGATCAAATCGGAGCAAACATTTTGATTTAGTATTTGAAAGTAATGTTTTTATAAGAGGGCTTGCAAAGGAAAAAAACTCTCGGCTACGACAAACCTGCATTTCCAATAACAATGATTGACTTTCGTGCAAACTCATACTTGGAGCCTTACCAACGGGCTGATGACGCCAATCCTTAGGCAAACCTCGCTCATATAACGCGTGACCTGTTTCGTGTAAAACAGCCATCATTGATGAAGTAAAGTCATCCTCATCATATTTTGTAGTTATCCGCACATCCCCTGGCACTCCTCCACAGAACGGGTGATGACTTTCGTCTAACCTTCCGCTGTCAAAGTTAAACCCAATTTTCTCCATTAATTTCAGTGATAGTTCCTTCTGTTTAATTAAATTAAACGGCCCTTTTGGCATTATAGGGACTGTTTGATTACCTTGCCTATCTATGATTTCGTCCAACAAAGATGGAAGAAATAACTGAAGATCAGAAAAATGTTTATCAATATCTCTTGTAGTAATACCTGGATCGTATTCGTCCATTAAAACGTCATACAATGGCATTTTAAACACTGCAGATTTTGCTTCTGCCTTCTCCCTAATTAATTTCAGAAGTGGTCTAAATCCTTTTGAAAAAGATTTAAAATCGTTATTTTTCCTCGCCTCCCGCCAAAGCATTTCACACTTAGAAGTAGTTTGATTGAGAGCAACAATTAGATCCGGCTGCATGGAGTTTGCATGCATCCAATTGTGTCGCATTTCTTTCAGATTAGCTCTTTGCCAATCATCCAAATGCTCTTTTTTTGCTTCTGCATCACAAAGTAAATCGCCTAACTTTGGATCAGCTAATATTTCGTACCTTATCAAACTGAGTTCACTGAGCTGGTTAGAACGACTTTCGGCACTGCCCTTAGGCATAATGACAGCCCAATCCCAATCTAATATTGCCGTTGCACCTTCAATATTAGCTAGACGGTGAAAAGATTTCTCCAGCTGAGCATAAGCACTCATCTGCAACATTTCCTTTTTATATTCTGCCTCACTTACGAGAACGGCGTAACATCAGAAAACTAATGCCACCAAGACATAGAGCAAGAGCATACCATATCACTGCATACTGGAAATGTTCATTTCTAAGCTCTGTTCTTGTTTGACCTCCTATAGGAAATCCTCCTGGATTAGGTGAAGAATCCGCATCGACAATAAAACTTATGGGCTCAATACCTGCATGTAAAGCAAGAGAATCCAAATCAATCCAGTACCAAAAGTTTTCAGTTGGAACATTATCTGGCGTCATCCAACCAGGAGTATCTTCTCCAGTGACAAGCCCTTGGACTCGAACTTTTCCATTAATTTGCCCCGCCAAACGCTCTTTTGGGTCACGTAATTTCAGCGGTATCCAACCACGGTTAATTAATACCATACTACCATTCAAAAGTTTAAATGGTGTAATTACGTGGTAGCCGGGATTAGAGCGATAAGATCTAGCTGCCAGAAACATTTCCTGCTCGTGCAGAAATTCACCCTCCACCCAAACAGGTTTGAATAACACTCCTCCGATATCCTCTACAACATCCGGTAATTCTACCAAAGTCGATTCAGACCTATCTTGTCTAAAAGAATTGATTTCATTCTTCCACATAAGCCTATGCACTTGCCATGACCCAAGAGCCAACAAGATTAATATACCCGGGATAGCTATAAATATTACCCAGCGCCTAAACCAAAATAACCGGGAACTACGGCTTTTTATCAAAATCTAACACCTTTTGCTTTAATTGAATGGCGATAAAGAAAGCTTTTGTGGGTCTTAGTGCTCCTATACAACTTCCAATAATCAATGGTGCCCATATCGCTAAATGAACCCAATATTGAGGCTGATATGAAATTTCTACCCAAAGCGCTAGACCTACTACTATTGCTCCAATAGCCAATACTACAAAAACTGCCGGTCCGTCACCTGCATCATTCTCTCGAATTTCTAACTGGCAATTTGAACATTTCTCAACAACTTTTAAATAACCGATATATATTGATCCTTTACCACATCGTGGACAACGGCACAGAAGCCCTGCGCGAAGAACCGATATTGGTTTATCCGGAGAAAAAATTATCATGACGACTTTGATTCTTTGAAATTACTCTGATTATTACTACGCACAGCAAAAACTTATGTTTTGACACATAGTATCAATTTATAACAAACCTTTACCTGCTCCCAAAATTCGAGGCTATGAGTTACAATAAATTTTAAAAGTTATCTCTAACCACCCCACCAGTAGACCCATATAAATAGAAATAGCCAAACTACATCAACAAAATGCCAATACCACGCAGCAGCTTCAAATCCTATATGTTGTTCAGGGGTAAAATGGCCACGTTTAGCACGCCATAAGCAAACACCCAGAAATATTGCCCCAACAGTTACATGAAATCCGTGAAAACCCGTAGCCATATAGAACGTAGAGGAATAAATGCCATCACGAAAACCAAAAAGAGCACTCGCATATTCATAACCCTGAACGCACATAAAAATTGCGCCCAAAAGAACGGTTAAGGTCAGACCCCATATTAGATGCTTTTGGTTTCCGTGTTTTAAAGCATGATGTGCCCAAGTGACCGTGGCCCCAGAAGTAAGAAGAATTAGCGTATTAAGAAAAGGTAGTTCCCATGTGTGCATAGTCTCAACACCAGGGGGTGGCCAGGTAAAGCTGATCACTTCAGGGGGCATAATAGCCGCATTGAAAAATGCCCAGAAAAACGCAGCAAAAAACATTACTTCTGATGCAATAAATAGTACCATCCCAAATCTGATGCCCCGGGTCACAACATCAGTATGATGGTTATCCCTAGCCTCACGAATAACATCGCGCCACCAGAAATACATTGTGGCGGCGGTAAGAACAGCACCGATACACATAAGCCAAACTTGCTCATCTCGAAAATATAATATACTTCCGCCGAGCAATGTCCCCGCTGCAAGGGATCCAACAACAGGCCACGGGCTCGGATCGACCATATGATATTGGTGGCTCTTTGTTTGATGTGTAGTATCGCTCATTTTTTTAACTCCATGGTCTTATCTCAACCTTAACCGCGCTTCAATTTGTTCAATTAAATTTTACATCATACGTTGTTTGACTTCTTGATCTTCGCGTAAATCATCAACAAGTTTACGTTCCAAGGCAGCTACTCCTTGATTAAAGAATGTATATGATAATGTAATGGTAGTCACATCATCCAAGTTTCTATCATTCTGAATATCTGGATCAACAAAAAAGGTAACCGGAAATTTTGCACTTTCGCCCGGCCTTAAAACTTGTTCTTCAAAGCAAAAACAATCTACCTTGTTGAAATATACGCCAGCCTTCGGTGGTGTGACATTGAATGTGGCAGTACCTAGAACAGTTTTATCAGATTCATTTTTAGCGGTATAATAAGCTAAACCTACCTCTCCGATACGCAATTTAATCTCTAACTGGTCAGGTTTAAAGTGCCACGGAACATCATAGGATACGTCTGAGTTAAAACGAACAGACATAAGACGCTTGCCAATTAGCTCTGGAGAGACTTGTGCTATTTGCGTAGTTCCGCCAAAACCGGTGACTCTGCAGAAGAGATCGTATAAAGGGACAGCAGCGAATGATAAACCTATCATTCCACACACCACAGTACCAAGAATTATAACTGTTATTCTATTTCGCATACGACGAGACTCCACTACTGTCACCCTCCCATACGAGCTAAAGTAATGAAGAAAAACATTACTACCAACGCCAATAACACTCCAGCCAAGGCATAATTTCGCCAGCGTCTGCGACGATAATATTCTTTGTCAGGCATCAATCTATCCATACACTTAAAACGAAACGAGAAAATATCGGTCTATAAGTAATAAAGCAAAAATCAGAAAGAGGTGCAAAATTGAAAATGGAAACATTCGTCTGGCACTTCGCTCCGTTTTATCCGTGATAACACTAATCGAACAAAGCAAAAACAGGCTCCCAACCACCAGCGCTCCTACACCATAAATTATTCCAGAATAACCAATCAAGGAAGGCAATAAAGTGACGGGCAATAATATCAACGAATATGCAAAAATTTGCCAGGACGTTACCCTTCGCCCTGCAACCACTGGCAACATTGGCACCCAAGCTTTCTCATAATCACCTTGCTTATACAAAGCTAGTGCCCAGAAATGAGGTGGTGTCCATAAAAAAATTATTGAAAACATAATTACTGATAAATACGTAATTTCTCCACCCACAGCTGCCCATCCAATCATCGGAGGAAAGGC
>CAYRUX010000010.1:0-19528 GCA_964427515.1 uncultured Rhizobiaceae bacterium | reverse complement strand
GCTACAATTAAAGCGCGGTGACCCAGGCCAAGTGGCGCGACTAAATCTAAGATCCTTCCTGTTGTATCTTTGAGTGTAGGGTCATCTAATTCTAACGTAAACCGATCATCTGGGTACAATGGCGTCAAATTATCAAAATTTACTTTATGCCTGATTTTCTCAGTCTCATCAAAATTTATACTTTCTAACTTCAACAGTGCAAAATATCTTTCACCATCTTTTGGTGATCGAATTTGACCTTCCAATGTATCACCGGTTCGAAGTGAAAACCGTCTAATTTGACTCGGACTTACATATATATCATCAGGCCCTGGCAAATAATTTGCTTCTGGCGACCTAAGAAAACCAAAACCATCTTGCAGTGCTTCAAGTACTCCTGACCCTGTTATTACTTCATCATTTTCTGCTAATTTCTTCAAAATAGAAAATAGCAGATCTTGTCTTCGTAAACTACCGGCACTTTCAATCTCTAACTGCTCGGCGTATTCGAGTAATTCCTTGGGTGTTTTCTTCTTCAGTTCCTGGAGATGCATGAACGGACAACCTGAAAAATTGGAGGAAATATTGTAATAAAATTGTGGAAAAAACTAAGATGCAAGCAAAACCTGTGATACTGGCATTCATTATCGTAGCACGAATGCAGGTCTGTTTTTAGTTATATACTACCTGAGATATGATTATCGAATACTCTGCGAGAAAGTCAAACACTGTTTAAATAAATCTAAAATGGTTTTAATACAACAAAAATAATAATTGCTATCAAAGAAACCGTTGGCACCTCGTTTACTATTTTGAAAAATTTAGGACTAAGCTTGTTTTCTCCTAATTCAAAATTTTTTCTCCACCGAATTAAAAACATGTGAACCAATATTAACACACCTACAAAAAATAATTTACAGTAGATCCACATATCCTCTTTCCAATCCACAACCCCTGACTCCATCAGAAGAATGCCCCCTAAAATTAAGCTTACCAACATGGCTGGGTTCATGATGAATATTAAAAGCCGTCTTTCCATAATCTGGAAAGTATCTGATTCTTTAGAGTTTTTTTCGGCAATACTATGGTAAACAAATAATCTTGGTAAATACAAAAGACCTGCAAACCACGCTACAACTGCAATTATATGCCAAGCTCGGATCCACATGTAAAAATCATCTACCATCCGCTTAACTCTTAATATTATCTCTTTGTGGACAACCAACAAAATGGCTGGGACATACCATTTTTTTGTTTTGAGGCAACACAATATCTGTATCTTTTGTCGCTTGTTTTAAACAATCTCTTATTAAATGCGCCAGAGCACTGATAAATACTGGATGAGTTCCAACTGTAGGTGACCGAAAATAACATTTTACACCACTTTCCATAGCGAGTTGTTTGTACTCTATATCTAATTCAACCAATGTTTCTGAATGCTCAGATACAAAAGCTATAGGTGCTAACACTAAACCAACACCTTTACGACCAGCTTTTTTTATCTCGTCATCGGTAGATGGACCAATCCAACGCAATGGTCCAACTCGGCTTTGATAGGCCAATACCCAGTCCAAATCTTTGTAATCTAAAAGATCAATAACAGCCTTCGCTGTATTTTCAACCTGCCATGCATAAGGGTCGCCACCAAGTACAATACGCTCAGGCAATCCATGCGCTGACAATATGAGTCGAAAAGGACCGTTTAGCGAAGCTTTATCTAGATAAGGCCGAATTAATTCTGCTTGCGCTTCAATAAATCCTTGCATCGTCGAATAACAGCAAACTGCAGTGGTAACTACTTTTTGCAAGGGAAAAGCTTTTTCCTGAACAGCTAATTTCCAATCTTTTATAGATGACGCGCTAGTAGTAGTCGAAAACTGAGGATAAAGTGGGAGTAGAACAATTCTGTCTGGGGAATACTCTTTAACTTGAGCTAACGTTTCATTACTTCGAGGATGCCAATATCTCATACAGGTAAAAACACGGACATCGTCAATGTCAGATAAGCTGGTTTCTAAAGCTTTAGCCTGAGAAATGGTTTGCTCAAGGATAGGAGAACATCCACCTAAATGATTGTAAATCTTGCGCGCTATTGGTGCTCTCCGTCTAGCTATGCGCTTAGCAATAAAACTTCTAAAAATTCTTGGGACTCTAATGATAGCGGGGTCATTAAATAGATTATATAAAAACGGTTCCACTGCGGTCAGAGAATCTGGTCCGCCTAAATTAAATAATACTACCGCTAATCGTTTCACCACTCACAACCTCCAATCATGCACAAATTTAGTAAGTGCAGCTACGTTCTTTGTTGGTGTATTTGGTAGGATGCCATGTCCTAAGTTAAAAATTAACGATCCTTCAGAAAGGGTTGAAAGAATCCTTTCCGCTTCTTCAAACATTTTTTCCTTACCTTCAACCAAAAGCATCGGATCTAGATTACCTTGAACTACCGATCTCGGCTGTAATATTTCCTTGACCCATTTTAAAGGCACGCTTTGATCCAGTGAGACACATGCTATTTCGTCTTTTCTTGCATAGTCTAAATATGCAACTCCTACTCCCCGGGGAAATACAATAACAGGCACATCGGGATATGCTTGTCGTACCCGGTCTAAAATACTCATAATTGGATCAAGACTCCACTTTACTAATTCTGTTTCTGAAAGAACACCAGCCCAACTATCAAATATTTGTAAGGTATCCGCCCCAGCGTTTAACTGTGCTATTAAATAATCTGCTGTAATATCAACTAACAGGTCGATAAGTATTTTAAACTGTGTTGGATCATTTATAGCCCAAGCCCTTGTTTTAGAAAAATCCCGACTACTGCGACCTTCAACCATATAGGTTGCTATTGTCCATGGTGCTCCAGCGAAGCCAATTACTGTAGTAGTACTTGAAACATTACTAACTATACCCTCAATAGTTTCGAACATTGGTTCAAGTTTAAACAAAAATTTTTCTTTATCGTAATTAGGTAAACTACTGACATCTAATAATGCGTCTAATACAGGGCCTTCCCCTTCAATATAACGTACTTTTCTACCAAGAGCATGGGGTACAACTAAAATATCGGAAAATAATATCGCAGCATCTAAATCAAACCTTTTCAAAGGCTGAAGACTAGCTCTGATCGCTAGTTCGGGAGAGTAACAAAGAGTGAGAAAATCGCCGGCTTCTTTTCGAAGTTCCCTATACTCTGGTAAATACCTGCCGGCCTGACGCATATACCAGAGAGGAACTCGAGTATTTCTATTTCCCTTCAGCGCGGATAACACTGGCTTAATCACTTTATTATTTCTTTCTAACATTTTTTCCATGTTCTTAATTGAGTTTTTGTGATTTTGTTATCTACATTACTTCAACTATATATATAGGTTAAAGATAGTAGTTGTTGTAGTAGGTATGGTGGAAACTGAGGATTAAAAGGTTTTCCACAGTTTCTATTAAAATATCTTCTGAAACATATGTGGATGTAACAGTATAATATATTATGGATAACTTTATTTTGCTATAAAGCCCATGGTAAACATATGTGGATATAATAGTTTATTATTTTGGAATAAAAATTGTTAGAGGAAACTGTACAATATTTCAAAATTTATGGTTGCTATGTATAACAGCGGTATGATGGCTTGGTTAACATGTGAGTAATATAAGAAATATTTGAATTAGGAAAAGTAACCACAAGTTATACAGAAAATTCCCGGATTGATATTGAACCATTAATAATTGGTTTTTATAGGTTACATTATTTTATGAGTGATCAGGAAAAGAAAAACTTTCACCTTCATCTTGTTTCCGATGCAACCGGGGAAACAGTCATTACCGTGGCGCGTGGTTCGGTTGTGCAGTTTAACAATGTTAAGGCCGTCGAGCATTTATGGTCTTTAGTGCGTTCTGAAGGTCAGTTGCGACGAGTCTTATCTAGTATTGCGGAGAACCCAGGTGTTGTATTGTTTACACTCGTTGACAAAGAATTAAGAAGTTTGTTGGAAACACAGTGTGTTAAACTCAATGTTCCATGTGTTCCACTATTAGATCCAGTAATTGCTACTCTAAGCAGTTATTTAGGGGTGAAAAGTCGTAATCTACCCGGCAGACAACATGTTATGGACGCACAATATATTGGTCGGATAGAGGCTATTAACTATGCAGCGATGCATGATGATGGACAAGCTACAAAATCTCTTGATGAAGCAGATATAGTATTGGTGGGGGTTTCTCGGTCATCAAAGACACCAACGTGTTTCTATCTGGCCAATAGAGGATATAAAACAGCTAACGTACCACTGGTAATGGGGTGTCCCGTGCCACATGAAATAGAAAATTTAAAAGATTCCCTAGTGGTTGGCTTAACTTGTAGTACACATCAATTAATTGATATTAGACGAAACCGACTGTTAATGATTGGTGAAGACGTCGAAACTGACTATGTGGATCCAGATGTAGTTATGGAAGAGGTGAAATATGCTCGGAAAATGTTTACTAAAATGAAGTGGCCAGTAATTGATGTTACGCGTAAGTCTATTGAGGAAACTGCAGCAGCAGTTCTTCAATTACATGCTGAACATGAAATAAAAATAAAAGAGCATTAACCTAATAATAATCTATCTAAACGAAGTTTCCGAAAGTATTAACCCACCCAAGTATACGGCACCATGGGGTCAGTATGGCCTGGTAACGGTAAAATGAAGGATTCAAACTTTTCTAACCAGGGTTTACGTAAGCTTTCATCTGATCTTAATAATCCTTTGTGACGTAATGGTTGAGCCACAGATGTTCGACGAAATTTAATACAATAACAAACAATATGAGTGTTATCAGATAGAATCTTTTTATTGACAGTGTAGTGCTGTAAATTAGCAATTGATAATTTATCTAAGTCTATGTTCTTGATTTTTATTAACAAGTAATGAGAAATCATTTTAGTTTCATCTAATAAGGTTAAACGACAATCCTCCTGACAAGATACAAAAACAGAAAATCTTTCAACCTGCGTTGACAACAACTGCGTTGCCATAGCAGCAGCACACTTTCTGCCAGAGGCATTAGGAGCAAAACCAAAATACTCGTAATATTTGCGCTCTAGAATCTCAGCGTATGCTTCGCCTTTTTCGTACAAAGATCGCCGAATATAACCCAAATCACGAGCTAAGAACCGAACAGCATTATCGGTTAATCTTTCAACCTTTACATGTAAGTGAGTTAATTCTATAGGGTGCTTGGGTAATAAGCGTTGAAGTAGAAGCGCATAATCAATATCCAGTAGTTGATTGAAATATTTGGAAAATTGAGTGTCAGGTAAAGATAATTTATCTGGCATAATATCCTGTTTAGCAACCTTAGGGGCTAAGCGAGCCAAATTTTCATAATTTATTTCATTGGCAGAACGAAATCGAATATGTTTGCGTAAACCGGCGGAGATAGGTTCATCTATAACTAATACAAGCGCCGATCTTTGAAACGGGTGTTCATATGCATCTGTGCTTATTCCAGGTATCAAACTTCGTAGTGTTGCAAAAGGATAAGGTTTGTCATTAAGTGCGAAGCTATGATAACTCTCTATTAATGTATTCCTGATTAGAAAATCACGTAAGAGATTTTGCATTTCAGAATATGAATTTTCTTTTGTCATCATTTTGTTTTTGGTATCTCTCCATTGCTGTATGTTAGAAAATAAAAGTTTCTAAATCTAATGGTCAAGTGGATTTGATAGGAGTAGGCGTTATTAAGGAGAAAAAGACGGAAGTATTAATATTAGCTTCTAATAGTTCGGTGAGGGCGACATTACTAAAAAATGCTGGAATTTCCTTCAAAATTGTTCCGTCCGAGATTAATGAAGACCCAATAAAAATAGCCATGAGACCCGAAGGTTCTGAAGCTGCAAGCAAGACTCTGGCATTAGAAAAAGCAAAAGTTGTAAGCCATCATAATAAAGAAGCTTTAGTAATCGGTGCAGACCAACTTCTTGATTGTGGCGGCGTCTGGCTGGATAAACCGAAAAATAGAGATGACGCGTTAAAACAGTTGAAAATATTACGTGGGAAAGCCCATTTTTTGGCTACATCCGTGTGCGTAATAAAAAATGGTAGTTGTTTGTGGTCATTTACCGCTTCACCACGTCTAAAAATGCGCCTATTCACCGAAGATTTATTAAATACTTATTTAACGTTGGTAGAAGAAGATATTTTCGGAAGCGTAGGTAGTTATCGCTTAGAAGGAGTGGGTGTTCAATTATTCGAAAGTATAGAAGGAGATTATTTTTCTATACTTGGATTACCATTATTGCCACTACTTGAGTTTTTAAGAACACGAGGAATACTTGAAGAATGAAACTTGCTAATCCTTTTCCAATAGCGGGTGTTATGGGATGGCCAATAACGCATTCTTTGTCTCCAAAGCTACATAGCTATTGGCTGAATGAAAATAATGTAAAGGGTGCTTATGTACCGCTTTCTGTTAGACCAGAACATTTGGCGACAGCTCTCGAAGCTCTTAAAGTGTTAGGATTTGTGGGTTGTAATTTAACTATTCCACATAAGGCTCTTGCTATTAATTTTGTGGACGAAATAACGCCGTTGGCATTACGGATAGGAGCCATTAATACAATAGTCGTGCAACAGAACGGAACTCTTAGGGGTGATAATACCGATGCTTTCGGATTTATGAAAAATTTGTATGAGAACATACCAGATTTTGACTGTGCTCAGGGTCCAACAATAGTACTTGGCGCTGGTGGAGCGGCTCGAGCAGTTTGTGCAGCTCTTATTGACGCTGGAGCGAAAAATATTTTTGTTTTAAACCGCACACAAAGTCGAAGTGATAAATTGGTAGCAGATTTTGGTTCCATTGTTAGTTCTAGATCCTGGGAGACACGAGAGGCGGCATTAAAAGACGCACATTTGTTGGTAAATGCGACAAGCCTTGGAATGAATGGCCAGCCCAATCTCGAAATTGATGTGTCCTTATTGTCTGCAAATGCGGTTGTTTATGATTTGATATATTCTCCATTAATGACTGAATTAATGATAGCAGCGGAAGAGAATGGTAATAGAGTCATAGGTGGTTTAGGTATGCTTTTACATCAAGCGAGGCCGGGCTTTTCCTTCTGGTTTGGTAAAGAACCTGAAGTATCTGACAAGCTTCGCTCGTTTATTAAGAACGATCTTGCAGGAACGGTTAAATGATAGTGGTTGGTTTAACAGGTTCAATTGGCATGGGTAAAACTACAGCCAATATGGCCTTTGCTTCGTTGGGTGTTCGCACATGGAATGCGGATTCAGAGGTTCACTGTTTATTGTCTAGAGGAGGAGCCGCAGTTTACCCAATTAGCAAACTATTTCCGAAAGCTTTCTGTGATGACCCAAAAGGATCATACATAAATAGAAATATTTTAAGTAAAAATATCTTCCAGAATGCAGAAGCTCTTAATGTTTTAGAAGACATACTTCATCCATTGGTAAAAAAGGCACAACAAAAATTTCTTTTAGTAGCAAGTATGCATAGATGTTCACTCGTTGTTTTGGACGTGCCTTTGTTATTCGAAACACATGGAGATAAGCAGTGTGACGCAACCATTGTAGTATCAGCACCCCCCTTTGTTCAAAAACTAAGAGTTCTTAAACGCGCTGGGATGACCAACGAAAAATTCATCGACATTATTCATCGACAGATGCCAGATCAAGAAAAGCGTCGAAAAGCTGATTTTACTATTTCTACTGGACAAGATAAGAGAGCTATGTTGCGGTCTGTAAGAAAGATTGTTCAAATTCTTAATGGAAACCGAGATAAATTTAGTTCAAGATTATGGTATAAACCGGTGTAAAATATTTTTATGCGCGAAATTGTTCTTGATACAGAAACCACGGGACTAGACCCAAATGGTGGGGATAGAATTGTTGAAATTGGATGTGTTGAATTGATAAATCACGTCTCAACAGGCGTTACATTTCAAAAGTATATTAATCCACAACGGGATATGCCAGAAAGCGCATTTAAAATTCACGGGCTGAGCAATGCTTTTCTTTCTGATAAACCCATTTTTTCTAAAGTTGCACAAGAGATACAGGATTTTTTGGGACAAGATAAGCTGGTCATCCATAATGCTGCATTTGACACCAGTTTTTTGAATGCTGAGTTTAAAAGATTGGGATTCCTTACTTTGTCGGTTGATAGGTTGATCGATACGTTAGCGCTAGCTAGGCAAAAATATCCAGGATCTCAAGCAAGTCTTGATGCGCTTTGTCGTCGCTTCGGTATAAATACGGAACAAAGAGTTTTACATGGTGCGCTATTGGATGCTTCATTGCTTGCTGAGGTCTATCTAGAATTAATTGGGGGACGTCAGCCCACATTAACACTTAATAGAAAGAAATCGGTAGCTACCATATCAGAAGTTATAACTAAAACTAGAATTAAACCTGTTCGGCTATATCGTCCTACAGAAGAAGAATCCATTGCTCACAAAAAATTTATAGATCAGTTAAACAAACCAATTTGGCATAGTTGATAGGTTCAATGGTTAATTTTCAACTTCTTTGGTCGATGAAGTTTTTTGCTGTTTATAAAGTGACATGAAGTCTATAGGGTTAAGCATTAATGGCGGGAATCCACCATCTTTTGTTGCATCAGATAAAATCCTTCTAGCGAATGGAAATATCAGTCTGGGACATTCAACTAACAACACAGGTTCTAACGACTCTTGAGACACTCCTAATATCTTGCAGATAGCTCCATACGTCAGTTCTAAAACAAATAACGTGGTTTTCCCGCTTTGGCTATTAGCTGTAATGTGGAGTAAAACTTCATAATTATCATCTCCCAGTGGCCTTGCTTGAACCTCGACGTTTATTTGTATATCAGGATTTTCATGGGTTGCGGTCAAACTTTCGGGAGAACCAGGATTTTCAAATGATAAATCTTTAACGTATTGTATCTGTATACCAATCTGAGGCTTAATTTTTTCGGAGCTTTCTTGGTGTAATTTATTAGAGTCATCAGTGGCCTGTTTTTGCCCGTTTGATTGGTTCACAGAAACATTTTTCTCTTTGTCGTTATTCATGTGTTTAGCCTTTCAATAATTACGGATTTGTTTTTCTAAAAAATAAGACATTAAAATGTTCAGGCGTTTATAGTGTTTCTGTTTCACACTTACTGTTTTTTAGCGTTATGAGGATTTTTCGGTTGATTGACAGTGTTACTGATATCCTCGAACTTGCCTTCAATTATAGGACCTTTACTACGCATATTTGACTTTTTAGCAAGGTCAGACCTTCTTTTAAGGTAGGATCTAATTGCTATAAGAATTATGATAAAAACAACGCGTCGAGCTATCGGTATTATCAAAAGAGTTCCCAGACCATCTGTTATAAAGCCAGGAGTTAGTAACAGCATTGCCGCTATTACTAGAATTACACCATCGGCTATTTCTTTTGTTGGAAGTTCCTTTTTCGCAATTTGCTCGCGAGCGCGTCGTATGACCTGCTGGCCTTGAAGTCTAAGTATAAAGCCACCAATAATTGCGCTTGCAAATATAAAACCAAGGGTAGGCCAGGCTCCAACGCTATTAGCTACTGCAATAAACAGATAAATTTCAGAGGCGGGTATGATAAGAAATAAAAGAATGGGGATCATTGTATAATCTTAGTTGTTGACTAACTGTTACCTTAGCTTACGATTTTAACGATGAACGACTATTTTTTATATAAGTAAAATGCTCTTTTGTATTGTAATATTACGTGGTTCGGATTTAAGTATATACTGCTGTAGTTACCATGGTTCTACAATTGTACTTATGTTTGGTAACTAATATATTAAGAGTTTGTTGGATTAGATTGGAGAGATATGTCTGACGGGTTCAAATATTTCGACATTATATTTTTCGCGCTAATAGCGGTATTTGTAATTTTACGATTGAGAAGTGCCCTTGGCCGACGGACAGGACAGGAGCGTCCTCGATCTGGAGATATATTATCTCGGTCTGCGGATTCGGATGATCAAGGCTCTGGTAAGGTTATACACCTGCCAAATCAAGAGGAAGATTCTGAGGACGTTGTTTTTGAAAAAGAATTAACAGAATTAGAAGAAAAACAATCAGGGGTTCGTGCATCCAGTGTAGAGGAAGTGGATGACATTCGGTCTGGATTGTCTGATATAAAGAAAGCGGATTCAAATTTTAGTCACCGCACTTTTGTTTCAGGAGCAAAAGGAGCCTTTGAAATTATTGTTGAATCGTTTGCTGCTGGAGATACGGGGACTCTGCGACCTCTCTTGGGTGACGATGTATATGATGAATTTGTGGAAGTTATTCGTTCGAGAATAGCGGCTGAGGAGACAGTTGAGACAACCATTGTTTCACTGGACACTGCAGATATTGTATCAGCAAAATTACATGGTAGTACTGCTAGAATTACAATTAAATTTGTAAGTCAACAGATGAGCGTGACGCGTGATAAAGACGGGTCCTCGGTAGATGGCCAAACAGAAACCGCAGTGCGAGCAACAGATTTGTGGACGTTTGCAAGAAATACTCGTTCTGATAATCCCAATTGGTCTGTGGTTGAGACACGTACATCGGATTAATTTCAAAGGTATTAGTCTTTTATTAGGGCTACTTTGTGGAATTTTATTTCTGATTTCTGGATGCGAGTATAGTTCATTTTCAGATGCTGATCGGAGTAATCAGAAAAAACATAGTTTAATACTGAAAAAATCTACATTCGATGAGTTAAATGGTTGGAATTTAGATAATCACCTAGAAGCCCTAAAAGTGTTTGCACTCTCCTGTGAAGTTTTTATGAGGATACCAAAAACAATTCCGTTTAGTAATCAGGGTAAGAACGCAAGAGAAGCTTGGGAGCGGGTATGTGGAAAGGCGTCTGGTGCAGAAGTAAATAGTAATTCCGAAGCCCGAATATTTTTCGAAACGTTTTTTGAACCATATGCAGTTTATGACCAAAACCATAGAAAAGGTTTGTTTACTGGATACTTCGAACCAGAATTATTTGGATCTTTTCGACAAACAGATTCATTCCAATTTCCTTTATATGCACGACCCAATGATTTAATAGAAGCGTCTCTTGAACAATTTTCCAAAACATATGAAGGCGAACGCATTGTTGGTCGTGTAATTAGTGGAAAACTACAACCCTATTTATCTCGTGCAGAGATTGAAAGGGGGGGGTTGAAAGATCAAGAGTTAGAGTTGGTTTGGGTAGATGATGCAATAGATTCCTTTTTTCTTCACATACAGGGTTCGGGCAGAGTTCGGTTTCGAGATGGAAGCTATCGACGATTAAGTTATGCAGGTAATAATGGGCATCCATATTTTGCTATAGGAAATAGTTTGGTTGCTCGTGGCATATTGTCCAAGGATCAGATAAATATGGGGTCAATTCGCGGGTGGTTGGAAAAGAATCCTCTTAAAGCACCTGAGATCATGCGAGAGAACCCGCGGTTTATTTTTTTCAAATGGTTGTCAGATAGGTATGATAATTATGGTCCAATCGGGGCACAGGGTGTCCCTTTACCAGCCGAACGATCTTTGGCCGTTGATCTTAAGTATTTACCTTTGGGCGTCCCTTTATGGGTAGAAGTAGTTTTACCTAATTTGGAGTCTACAACAGAGAAAACGTTTCACCGTCTAATGGTTACACAGGATACGGGTGGAGCTATTCGAGGGCCAGTCAGAGGGGATATATTTTGGGGTAGTGGCAAAAATGCTGGATATATTGCGGGTAGAATGAAGCACAAGGGTCAGTATTGGCTTTTGTTACCAGAGAAACTCGACGTTAGAGTGCTTGTCAATTAAGCTTTACTATAACTAAAAGAGGTATTTATAACGCATGAAAAAGCAACTTGGTCGCTCAAAAATTAGTGTTGGATTATTTGTCACCTGTTTAGTAGATATATTTAGACCTACTGTTGGATTTGCTGCGGTTAAACTTCTAAAGGATGCCGGGTGCGAAGTAACCGTACCAACAAGCCAGACTTGTTGTGGTCAGCCAACGTATAATTCAGGTGACCTTAAAAGTAGCAAAGCAATTGCTAAGCAAGTAATTAATACATTTGAGAACTTTGATGCAGTAGTAGCGCCCTCTGGATCTTGTGGGGGTATGATAAAGCGCCACTATCCCGAGTTGTTTGCCGATGAAAAGGAATGGAAAAAACGCTCAGAAGCTCTTTCAGAAAAAACATATGAACTGGTATCGTTTCTTACAGATGAATTGAACGTTGCTTCTGTCAAGGCTAAATTTAAGGGTAGTGTTACGTATCATGACTCCTGTTCGGGTCTTCGAGAACTCGGTGTTATGGAGCAACCAAGAAATCTTTTGCGGACTGTTGAAGGTTTAAATTTCAAAGAACTAACTAATGCCGACGTATGCTGCGGTTTTGGAGGTGTTTTTTGCATAAAATATTCGGATATTTCCACTCGAATGGTACAAGATAAAATTGTAGCAGTTGCGGATACAGGCGCTAAGACCTTATTAGCTGGTGATATGGGTTGCTTGCTTAATATAGCAGGCCGACTTACAAGAGAAGGATACAATATTAAGGCGCGGCATGTGGCAGAAATTTTGTCTGGCATGGCGGACAGGCCAGCCATCGGTCATTCTAAAACGAACACTAAATCCTAAAGAAGTCTTAGGTGAATTTATATGAAAGCAACTAGCCATGAATTTATAGAAAGATCTAGGACAGGTCTTGAAGATACAGAGCTACAAAAGTCATTGACCCGTTTTCAAACAGGCTTTTCTAGTAAACGCGCGGACGCAGTTGCTCGACTGCCAGAATTTGAAGATTTGCGAGACGCCGCAGTTGAGATCAAAAATCATACTCTTAAAAATTTAGATTTTTATCTAGAATATTTTGCAGATCAAGTTGAGGCTAAGGGCGGATATGTACACTGGTGTGAAAAACCTGAAGATGCTCGGCAAACTATATTAGAAATTTGTAAAGAGGTTAATGCTCGAACGGTTACAAAGTCAAAATCAATGATAGGTGAAGAAATAGGGCTTAATTCCTTTCTGGAAGAAAATAAAATCGAGCCAATTGAAACTGATCTCGGAGAGTATATTGTTCAGTTAGCAGAAGAGTATCCCAGCCATATCATTGCGCCAGCAGTACACAAAACCAAGGACCAAGTTGCCGATCTTTTCTACTCTCATCACAAAAATAAGGGAGCCAAGCGTCGATTAGAAGGTGTTGATGAATTAGTTGACGAAGCGCGACAAATGTTACGACAAAAGTTTTTATCAGCGGACGTCGGAATAACAGGTGCTAATTTTCTTGTTTCTGAAACAGGCACTACTGCCATTGTGACTAATGAAGGAAATGGAGATTTAACGCAAATTTTACCTAAAACACACGTGGTATTGGCTACGCTAGAGAAAGTTGTTCCCACGCTTAACGATATGAGCACCATACTAAGAATTCTGGCTAGATCAGCAACAGGGCAGGAATTTTCAGCATATACTACTTTATCTACTGGTCCAAAACGAGAGGGTGATCTAGATGGTCCAGAGAACTTTCATGTAATATTACTGGATAACGGACGTAGTCGATTATTAGGTTCTGAATATCGTGATATTTTGCGGTGTATCAAATGTGGCGCCTGTATGAACCACTGTCCTGTTTATGGTACTATAGGTGGTCATGCTTACGGATGGGTTTATCCTGGTCCAGTTGGGGCGGTGCTAACTCCTAATCTTATAGGGTTGGACGCGGCACGCCATTTACCAAATGCATCGACTTTTTGTGGTAGATGTGAGGAGGTTTGCCCTATGAGAATACCTTTACCTAATCTAATGAGAAAATTAAGAAGAGATGAATTTAATACTAAATTATCACCGGCTCGATTTCGCTGGGGACTCAAAGTGTGGGCCTGGCTAGCATGCAGGCCAATAATATATAAAACCATTATAAAAATGGGTATTACTCTTCTCCGGCGCTTTAGCTTCTCAAAGGGAAAACTAAGTTATTTTCCGTTAGCTCAAGGTTGGACCAGTAGCCGGGACATACCTGTGCCCGAAAGCCAGTCTTTCCAGTCATTGTGGAGAGCTAGAAGTGATTAAGTCTGAACAAGGCAGACGAAATAACGTTTTACACGCTGTGCAAAAAGCGTTGGGTCGACGAGAACTTTCGGTCGAAAAAAAACAGGAATTAATTGAACGCTTTAAAAGTAGAAAGCCAAATTTGATACCAAAACGCTCCGAAAGATTTGGTAATTCTCAAATAGAGCTGTTTATGGAAATGGCAAGGTCAGTTCATGCAAGTGTAGATCTGGTTGGTGATGCTTCGGAAGTGCCAATCGCGATAAGCGATTTTCTTACAAATAACAATCTCACCAGTGATATAGTAATGGCTCCTGATTCGAACTTAGACCGGTATCCATGGCAGAATAGACCACTTCTCAATATTCGAAGAGACAAGGCTGATGATAGAGATGAAGTAAGTGTGACATCAGCTGCCATGGGATTCTCGGAAACGGGCACTTTAATGCTATTATCTTCCCGTGATAGGCCATCTACTCTTAATTTTTTACCTGAAACACACATTGTTATACTGCGTTCTGAAGACATCAAAGGTAGTTACGAAGAGGGATGGAAACTTTTGCAGGATCAGCAGGATGACAGTTGTTTTCAAATGCCCCGCACGGTTAATTTCATCACAGGACCTTCACGTACGGGTGATATAGAACAAACCATGCAGTTAGGGGCACATGGGCCTCGGCGTCTTCATATTGTTGTTGTGAAAACTTGACTGTCTAAACAATGAATAGAAAGCGTTCAATAAGTAGTGAGGAAAAATCACTTTGGGATAAAGTGATGGAAAATGTTTCCCCATCGACTTCAAATAATCAAGATTCAATTGAATATGATGGTGTTGAAAATACTAAAGAAAAAGTATTTATTAATTCACCTAAAACTGCGCTTAGAAAAGCTAAAAAGTATAATTTATCTGAAAAAATTCCAGCAAATACAAAGCCTTATGTAGATGTAGAGGTTGGTGTAAACGCGGGTTTGGATAAGCGTAATGCCCAAAGACTAAAGCGAGGGAAATTACGGCCTGAAGCGAGGATCGATCTTCATGGTTATATGCAATATGAGGCCTATACTGAGTTAAAGAACTTTGTTTTAGAATCACAAATAATTGGTAGGCGTTGTATTCTGGTAATTACTGGAAAAGGTTCTATAAAAACGGGTGGAGTTTTGCGCAGGATGGTTCCACGTTGGTTAAATCAGCCACCTTTAAGGGGTGTGGTAATTGCAATAGAAAAAGCTATCCCCAGAGATGGTGGAAGTGGTGCTTATTATCTTTTATTAAGGCGAAGTCGATAGCTAGTGGGGTAAGAGGCTTGCGTGCTCTTGAAGGTCTAAAATGTTTGGTTAAAACACTTAAAATTGAGCTATATGCGATGTGGTTTGCCGTTAAACATCCAAATACACCGCTTTTAGCAAAAGTGATATTGATTGGAATAATTATTTATGCCCTTACACCTATTGATTTGATCCCTGATTTCATACCTGTTCTTGGTATGGTAGATGATATTGTAATTATTTTATTAGGATTATGGATAGTCCGAAGATTAATACCTAAACAGGTGCTTTTAGACTGTAAAAGAAAGGCGCATGAACAGGATCAGAAGGGAAGCATATTAAGTCGCCTACTTAAGAACCAGGGAAATTAAAGGCCGAAGTTCTAGCTGCAACATTAATATGTAATTATGTTGTAATAGGTGAGATATAAAAGTTATCACAGGATAAATTTACTTAGATCTGTATCTTTTGCGAGATCAGATACTTTGCTTTCAACATAATTATTGTCGATAGTTATAGATTCACCACTACGGTCGGTAGCTTCAAAACTAATTTCTTCTAACAGTTTTTCCATCACTGTATGTAGTCTTCTAGCACCTATATTTTCAACTGACTGGTTTACTTCTGCGGCCAAGTCCGAAATTGCGTTGATGGCTGATTCTTCAAAAGACAGAGTTACATTCTCGGTTTCGAGTAACGCGGTATATTGTCGGAGCAGGCTATTTTCTGGTTCCGTCAATATCCGTTTTAAATCGTCACGGTTTAACGCCTGTAATTCTACCCTGATTGGTAATCTGCCTTGCAGTTCCGGAAGCAAGTCTGCAGGCTTAGATAAATGAAAAGCTCCAGACGCTACAAATAATATATGATCTGTTGTAATAGTCCCATGTTTGGTTGCTACTGCTGTACCTTCAATTAAGGGTAATAAATCTCTTTGTACTCCCTCGCGGCTGACGTCGGCACCCATTCGGTCAGTTCTTGCACAGATTTTATCTATTTCATCAATAAAGACGATGCCATTGTTAGCAGCGTTTTCCAATGCGAGTCGCACAACTTTATCCTGATCAAGCAGGCGATCACTTTCCTCTTCCATCAGCACCTCATAAGAATCCGCTACAGTCATACGTTTAGGTTTTTTTTGCTCTCCCATAGCCTTTCCTAGCATATCGCCGATATTTAGCATTCCCATTTGTGCTCCCGGCATCCCAGGAATTTCAAATGTTGGAAGATTTGTGGAGGAATGTTCTGTAATTTCAATGTCGATTTCTTTGCTAGCTAATTCGCCATTTCGTAACCGGACGCGAAATTTTTGCCGAGTGTCATCAGCGGCATTTTTTCCTACAAGTGCATCTAAAACTCGTTCTTCAGCGTGGAGCTCTGCTTTTGCTGTAACTTCTTTACGTAATCGTTCACGAGTCATGTGAATGGAAATTTCAACTAGATCCCGCACGATTTGTTCTACATCACGGCCTACATAACCCACTTCTGTAAATTTTGTAGCCTCGACCTTTAAAAATGGCGCCTGTGCTAGACGCGCAAGCCGACGAGCAATTTCAGTTTTACCAACGCCTGTTGGTCCAATCATTAAAATATTTTTAGGAAGAACCTCTTCACGTAATTCTTCCGGCAATTTTTGACGTCTCCAGCGATTGCGAAGCGCTATCGCTACAGAGCGTTTGGCATCATTTTGACCAACGATAAATCGATCAAGTTCAGAAACGATCTCGCGTGGGCTAAAACTAGTCATTCGGGCAGTTTCTCCAGTAAAATGGTATTATTAGTATAAACACAAATTTCAGCGGCAATCGCCATTGCTTTTCTGGCAATTTCTTCGGCGTTAAGAATTTCTGATTCCATCAAGGCTCGTGCAGCAGAAAGAGCATAATTTCCACCAGACCCTATGGCTATAATTCCATCTTCTGGTTCTAAAACATCCCCGTTGCCAGTAATAATTAAAGATATTTTGTTGTCAGCTACAGCCATCATAGCTTCCAAACGCCTTAAGTATCGGTCAGTTCTCCAGTCCTTAGCTAATTCAACACATGCCCTCATAAGTTGGCCTGGATGTTGCTCTAATTTACCTTCAAGTCTCTCAAATAATGTGAAAGCATCAGCAGTTGCTCCAGCAAATCCAGCTATTATCGTACCGTTACTAAGACGACGGACTTTTTTAGCATTTGATTTGATGATAGTTTGGCCAAGTGTTACTTGGCCGTCACCGGCGACTACTACTTCTTTATTTTTTCGAATAGAAATAATAGTGGTGCCGTGCCATGTATCAGAAGTGTTAGAACTAACTATGGTAATCTCCTTTTTTTCTTACTTATTATCACTATACGGTATTCTAGAGCATGTGGTTATGGGAAGGTCAAGGTCAAGGGTCTGGCGAATATTTTCTGTTCTTGGTACAAGAAGGCATTAAGATGCTAGGTTTTAATGAATTTATTAGTAAAATGGCAATAATATGAAATATCCTTCAAGAATATCCCATGTTGAACGGGTAACCAAAGAAACCGAAATTAGTGTTGAATTAAATTTAGATGGAGAAGGAATTTATGATATCTCCACAGGTGTCGGATTTCTTGATCATATGCTTGAACAATTATCACGCCACAGTTTATTCGATTTAAAATTGAAGGCCAAAGGTGATTTAGATGTAACCTTTCACCACACTACAGAAGATACTGGAATAGTAATTGGTGAAGCTATTAACAAAGCGTTGGCTGATCGGCGAGGTATTTCCCGATATGGAACAGCATTTGTTCCGATGGACGAGGCATGTGTTCGAGTTAGTCTTGATATTAGCAATCGACCGTATCTGGTGTGGAATGTAGAGTTTGTTAGACCCCGACTTGATGATATGGATACAGAGCATTTTAAAGAATGGTTTCAAGCCTTTTCTCAGGCTGCGGGCATTACTCTCCATGTCGAATGTTTATATGGTGAAAACAGTCACCATATTATCGAGGCTTGTTATAAGGCGCTTGCGGTCGCTTTGCGACATGCAGTCACATTAAACCCGCGGGCGGTGTCTCTAATTCCTTCGACTAAAGGAACCTTAGGCGGTGATTTGAAAACCTAAGTTGTTATGCGTTATTTCACTTTGCATCTTCCAAAAATAATCGAGCATCGCCTAGCAGAGGCGCAATCGGGCAATATAAATATTCAACAAGTGCTGGATAGTGCTAAATTGGTTCGAGAAGGATTTAATTGGGAAGCCTTTTTTTTAGTAAGTTCTTGGGCTCTTCGAAATCGCTTATGGTCTGCTGCACTTTTTGTGACAGTTGTATTGGCTGTTTTTATTTACGTTCCATTGATATTTGGTTTAGATACGGGAAGCCACATAATTTTAGTAGTCGGATTTGCTCTTTTTTGTGGTTTTAATGCAAATGATTGGTATCGGATGGCTTTACGAAGGAGTGGTTGGAAGTTAGTTAGTATTATTTGTGCTAAAGATCTGGAGCAAGCGTACTTGCGTCTTGAAAAGATTTTGAACGATCCAGAAATTACCTTTATGAAACCGATACAGTCGCCTCCAGATAAATTTCATGGCAGTAGAACTTCAGTTGGCTCGTCTACTAAATCAAATTCTTGGTATTTGGATAAGGAATAATATGGTGGCCATGACAGTTGTAATTATTGATTATGGGTCGGGTAACCTTCGTAGTGCTGAAAAGGCATTTAAGCATGTGGCAGAGCCTAAGGGTCAGAGAATCAGGGTCACCGGCAACGCGGAAGAAGTAAAAGCAGCTGATTGTATTATTCTTCCGGGCGTTGGTTCATTTTCAGATTGTAAAAAAGGTGTGGAATCTCTTTCTGGAATGCGCGAATCACTGGAAGTTGCTGTAATTGAGAGGGGCGTGCCATTTTTAGGAATCTGTGTAGGAATGCAGCTAATGGCTCGTTTTGGTTATGAAAATGGTGAGCATGAGGGTTTTGGTTGGATTGAAAGCGAGGTAATACCTTTAAAGGCGGACAAAAACTTAAAAATTCCACATATGGGCTGGAATGATTTGTGTATTCATTCAAAGAACCATCCGGTAATGTCCGGTATACCAGCTGGAGTACATGCGTATTTTGTTCACAGTTTTTTTATGAAGTGCAAAACTCAATCTGAAATTCTGGCAAGTGTAAATTATGGTGAAAGTCTTTGTGCGGTAGTGGGGCGCGCAAATATGATAGGAACCCAATTTCATCCGGAAAAGAGTCAAACGGTGGGTCTACAATTC
>CAYRUX010000009.1:0-4824 GCA_964427515.1 uncultured Rhizobiaceae bacterium | reverse complement strand
GAATGAAACTGATGTCTTAAAAACTTATTATCCCAACAATGATTTAATTACAGGCTTTGATATTATTTTCTTTTGGGTCGCTAGAATGATTATGTTGGGAATGCATTGTATGGGGGATGTTCCATTTAAGAACGTCTATATTCATGCATTAGTGAGAGACGAAAAAGGTCAAAAGATGTCCAAAAGTAAAGGCAATGTAATCAATCCATTGGATCTCATAGAGACTTATGGAGCCGACGCAATGCGATTTACACTAGCGGCGATGGAAGCGCAGGGTCGTGATATTAAAATGTCTGAAAGTCGTGTGGAAGGATACCGCAATTTTGCAACAAAATTGTGGAATGCAGCTCGGTTTTGTGAAGCAAACAATTGTTCATACGATAATGACTTTGACCCTTATAAGTGTAATGATAGCATAAACCGTTGGATTATTTCTGAAACAGCTCGAACTGCAAAAACTATTACTCAAGCTTTAAATAGTTATCGATTTAATGAGGCAGCTAATGCCATTTATCAATTTGCTTGGGGAGTTTTTTGTGATTGGTTTTTAGAATTTTCAAAACCAGTTCTTTTTTCCGAACAGCTAGAAAGAAAAGAGGAGACAAGGCGTACAGCTTCATGGGTAATCGATCAGATTTTACATTTATTGCATCCCTTTATGCCGTTTGTCACCGAGGAATTATGGGGACGATTAGATCAAACTAGAAAGCTACCACTGATTTCGTCCCCATGGCCAGTCTTGGATAATTTAATCCCACAGTTTGATAAAGAGTATGAGGAACTTAAAAAGGTAATTAAGTTGATTTCTGGTATTCGTACTGCAAGGGCAGAGGTAAACATTCCCGGGGGAGCTAGGGTTCCGTTATTACTAGTTGGGGAAAAGGTATTGCCAACTTGGGTAAATAAGCATAGGCAGCAAATTATTGCATTAGCTAGGTTAGAAGAGATTTCTAGCCATACAGGGCCACCTCCAGAAGAGATATTGCAAGTAATGGTTGAAGGGATATCTGTTATGATACCGTTAAAAGGTATCATCAACGTTATGGAGGAGAGAAAACGTTTGGAAAAAGAGTTAAAAAATGCCTCCATTGCAATTGATAAAATTGATGAGAAATTAAGTAATAAGCAATTTTTGGCTAAGGCGCCTGATAATGTAATTAGTGAACAACAGCGTCGTAAAAATGAGGCAGAGAATTTGAGAGAACAGCTTCAGGGCGCGTTAGCTAGAATAGTTGCGACTTAATATAAGGGATGGAGCATTATATTCAATTGACCTATAATTTTTGCGTTTATGGTTGATTTTTGAGGACTGTATGTAATGAGTTCTAATCCCGGAGCATCTAAAGAGAAATCATGTTATGCTGATATTTAATATTGTTCTGCAATTACTAGAGCGTTTAAATTATTAATGGTTGAAGTAATTACATTAGGGGGGATTTACCGTGCCATTGCTTGATTTGCATCATGTCGCCATTAAAAGCAAGAATTTGGCCGAGACGGAGAAATTCTATGCTAAGGTTCTTGGTATGAAAAAGGTCGTGAGGCCGAAGTTTGCTTTTCCTGGATTGTGGTTTGAAATGGGAGAAACTATGTTTCATTTTTACGGCGGTGATGCCGCAAAAACCCATGCTGGAAATTATAAATACAATCAAAACCTTTCACCAGTTGATCATATTGCACTTAAAGCAAAGGGTTTTGATGAGATGAAGGAAGTATGTAAAAAATATCGATGCAACTGGCGTCAATTTGACATTCCTGATTTTAAATTATGGCAACTTTTTGTGCTTGACCCTAGTGGTGTAATAATTGAACTAAATTTTGATGTCACAAAGGAACCGAGGGGAAGTAAGGGGCCAAACGGACACAATAAATTTATAGCGGGAAGACCATTTAAGTAGGGTGGTTTCTGTATATGATTATTATTTCTCTCGAATGGTACACCATATAGGCGTGTGATCTGAGGGTTTGTGTTTTGAGCGCGGGATACGATCGATTCTGCAAGAAACCAACCTATCTGATGCTTCTGGTGAAAGTAAGAGGTGGTCTATTCTGAGTCCTTCGTCTTTGGCCCATCGACCTTTCTGATAGTCCCAGAATGTGTAATGGCCGGCTTCGCTGTTTAGGGAGCGAAATGCTTCTATGTAACCTATATTTAACATTTCACGAAATTTTGCGCGTGCTTCAGGCCGGCAGAGAGCATCGTCTTTCCAGCTTATGGGGTCGTATACATCCTTGTCAGATGGTATTATATTGTAATCTCCAGCAAGAACCGTACACTCTTCCAATTGAAACAAAACCTGTGCGCGTTCAATAAGTTGTGTCATCCAGTGAATTTTATACTGAAACTTATCACTGTTTACGGGATTTCCATTTGGTAAGTAAATGGAAGCAATACGGATGCCCGAAATAAACGCTTCTATATACCGAGCTTGTTCCTCTTCCCCGTTATCTATAAGGCCAAGTTTAACATCATCAATGGGTCGTTTACTGAGTATAGCTACACCATTATAACTTTTTTGACCAAAAACAGCTAAATTATATCCCATGTCACTGAATTCTAGTTTGGGAAAGTTCTCTTCAGTCGTTTTGATTTCTTGAAGTAAAACTATATCAGGCGTAGATTCTTCCAACCACTGCATTACGTTAATTAAACGCGCCTTTATGGAATTAACATTCCACGTCGCAATTTTTAACAAATGTTCAAATCTCCGAGCTTATATTAATAATGTAACATTAAAACTGAGACCGAGGAAAATTTAGCCGAGTGAAAACGATGTGCCGCAGCCACAAGAGGAAACGGCATTTGGGTTCTTTACTTGAAATGCAGCACCTATCAAATCCTCCACATAATCAATTTCTGAGCCTGCCATATAGCCGGCAGATACAACGTCGATTACTATAGTGACTCCCTCTTTGTTTATAACTATGTCGTCATCATTTGTTTGATGGTCAAAAGTAAATCCATACTGAAACCCAGAACATCCACCTCCGGAAACTGATACCCGGAGTGCTTGCGCCCGATTTTGGTCAGCATTTAAAAGATGAGCGACCTGTTTCGCAGCTCTGCTTGAAACCGTTATAGGGCCAACGGCAGGTAAATCTATACTTTCAAATTCGTGTGCCATATAACTAGTGTCCGATATCTGTTAAAAATAAGCAAGTTTAAGGTTCATAATAAGTTAATCATCTTTTACATAAATTCAATAACACTGGTGATTGAATACAGATCCCTTGCAATATAATCTTTGGCGATGGGAACTAACCATTTATATATTGCTCCATATGCGAGTAAACCTGAAAGTACTAGGGGACGGTTATATTCTGAACCTGAAAGCAAAACCCGGAATGCGTTTCACCGTGATCGGGATAGAATAATTCACTGTGCCGCCTTTCGTAGGTTGGAATATAAGACACAGGTATTTGTATATCATGAAGGTGACTATTATAGAACACGACTGACACATAGTCTGGAAACCGCTCAAATTGCCCGGTCAATATGCCGAGTTTTGGGGTTGAATGAAGACTTGGGGGAGGCGTTGGCGTTGGCGCACGACCTTGGTCATACGCCCTTCGGTCACGCTGGGGAGGATGCTCTGTCTGAGAGCATGCTAGAATATGGCGGTTTTAATCACAATGTGCAAACCCTCCGCATTTTAACGCAGCTCGAGGAACGTTATGCACAGTTTGATGGCCTTAACCTGACTTGGGAAACACTTGAAGGTATTGTCAAACACAATGGTCCTTTGTTGCCAGACAATAATGGAATCCCAGAAGGCATTGCTAAATATAATCAAAAACACAAACTTGACTTAAGTAGTTACCCGGGTCCTGAGGCACAGGTCGCTGCAGTGGCAGATGATATTGCTTATAATAATCATGACATTGATGATGGATTGAGAGCAGGATTATTTTGTCTTGATGATTTATTTGAAGTGCCTATGGTTGGGGAAATTTTTATTTCCGTTCGGAAGGCATATCCCAGTCTTAATCAAAATCGCTTGGTTCATGAAGCAATACGTAGGATGATTGGGTTAATGATTACCGATATTATTAAGGAAAGTCAGTCACGTTTAAGTGATTCTGGTTGCGATAGTGTGGAACAAATCCGTGCTCTTAAGTATCCAATAATTACTTTTTCTTCAATAATGGCTTCGAACGATCAAGCCGTCAAAAAGTTTCTGTATAATCGGATGTACCGACATTATAAGGTCAATCGAATGTCTAGTAAGGCAAAGAAAGTTGTTAAAGATTTATTCAACTTATTTATTTCTGAGCCTGATTGCTTACCGGATGAATGGCAAATTCGTTGTAGCGGACCAATGACTATGGATACTGCACAAGTAGTTTCAGATTATATAGCCTGTATGACTGATAGATTTGCTTTTCTGGAGCATAAACGTTTGTTTGATTTACCGTCATAGCAATGGATATTTACGCTAACCTTTTAACTATTATTAAAGCAGAACTTAAGTTTCTCTCAAAGAGCGGAAGCTTGCCAAGTGATTTAGATTTAACTGGGGTATTAGTTGAACCCTCTAAAAACCCTGATCACGGAGATGTATCTACAAATGTTGCAATGATACTTGCTAAGCCCGCAGGCAAGACTCCTCGAGATGTCGCTAATTTATTGGTTCAAAGATTAGAAAATTGCAAAGAGATGGAATGTATAGAGGTAGCCGGCCCTGGTTTTATTAATATAAGCTTTAATAAAACATTTTGGCACAGAACTTTGCTTAGCATTATGGAAGCTGGGGAAACTTATGGGTTAAAAGATATTGGATCTGGAAAAATGATCAATGTTGAATTTGTTTCAGCAAATCCCAC
>CAYRUX010000008.1:0-26714 GCA_964427515.1 uncultured Rhizobiaceae bacterium | reverse complement strand
TTGATGGCGAATTCTCGCAATTAGCGGGAGAGGATGCAACGGCTATCGGATTTTTGGCGCAAGGAGGGCAGGGATGTATTTCGGTGACGGCGAATATTGCACCAAGGCTGTGTGCCGATTTTTTTGATGCGTGGCACAATGAAAATGCGGTCAAAGCTTTGGAGCTGCACTCCAAACTTATGCCGCTTCACGACGTTCTATTTTGCGAATCTAATCCTATACCTGTAAAGTATGCCGCTCATTTAATGGGTAAGTGTAGGGAGGAAATGAGATTGCCATTATGCCCGCCTTCAATTGAAAATAAGCATCGTATAAAAGAAGTATTGCAGTCACTTGATATGCTTAAGGACGCTGCAGCTTAATCGGGTGGTTAGATGGCGGCGAAAGAAAATCACGGCCGCAAAATTATCGCGCAAAATCGTAAGGCGCGACATAATTATCAAATTGGTGAAACCTTCGAGGCAGGCATCGTATTGACTGGTACCGAGGTGAAGTCATTGCGTTGTGGTAGTGCTAGTATGGGTCAGTCATACGCTGTGGAAAAAGGCGGAGAAATATTCTTATTAAATACTAATATAGCCACCTATGGGTCAGGTAGTTATTATAATCATTCTCCATTGCGCGAGAGGAAACTTCTTCTAAGTAAGCGTGAAATCAATAAACTTATTGGGAGCGTGCGACGTGGAGGCATGGCTTTGGTACCGTTGTCTATTTATTTTAACGACAAAGGACGAGTGAAGATTGAATTAGCCCTCGCTACTGGCAAACGTAAGTATGATAAAAGATTGGCTGAAAAAGAAAGGGAGTGGAAGCGTGACAGAGGACGGTTGCGTCGAGGAAGTATGGAATAACGAAATGGACGTAGGTAGTTCTCAATTACTTAGAATGGCCGGCCAATTCAGCTTTTTTACACGCTATTGTTTTAAAGACTTGTCGTCATTTAATGACTTTCTTAGATCCTTGAATACTTTAGAAAACATATCATCTGTTAAACGACCAGTATTTGTATTCAATCGTGAGCAATGGTAGCTGTCAAAAAGAGTAATTTTTGCATCAACTTTATGTTGAGATCCATGGTTAAATTTGTGTTTGCTAGTTTTCATTTTGAACGCCCGGATGACGGCGTAATGTGCGATCCCACCGAGCACGAGGACAACGCGGAGATTTTTCATGGCATCAATTTCGCTTTTTAAAAAAGGCAAACAAGATGAAATTTCTGCTCCAATAGGCTTGTTTTGGGGAGGCACGCAGCGGACAGCATTGGTGATCCTACAGTCTTTTAGCTTTAAATTTCCAGTCTGAGTAGGCGCATATGTTCCCAAAGCAAAACCAAATTTAATTAGAGTTGGAAACAGTAATTGACCTGCGTAGTCTCCTGTGAATGGTCGGCCAGTTCGATTAGCACCTTTTTTTCCTGGGGCTAGTCCTATAACCAATAAGCGAGCAGTTAATGGCCCAATACTCTCAACTGGTGCATTGTGCCAAAGGGGTTCGAGTTTTCTGTTAGTTCTCCGAAATTCCACCAATCGGGGGCATTTTCTACAGTCGTGGCATGGGGTAATGAGAGTATCTGATGTAATCGGCGCCAATGTTTATTATCCTTTGATACATCATATCGCTTTCGGATATAATCAGGAAAGCCAATATTAAAACATATTTATATAAGTATTTTTTATTATTTAAAAAGTAACAATACTTTTTTATTGTCTGAATTGTTCCGAAATGGTGCATTCAAAAGCTGTTGTGATACTTTGTGATTTGTAATGAGAATTTCGGGTTATTGACAGAATTGTGTATGTGGTATGATTTTCATCGCCCTTGGTGCTAATCTTTCAACAAAGGTTTATGGTTCGCCAAAAAAGTGTCTTGAAGCATCACTAGAGTTTTTGCACTTAAAAGGCGTTACTGTACAAAAGAGATCCAATTGGTATCGTACAGCGCCTATACCTAGGTCTGAGCAACCATGGTACGTAAATGGTGTGGTTCAAGTACATTATGATTTGTCCTCTTTGGAATTAATGTCAATTTTAATACGTACAGAGATTCATTTCGGTCGTGTTCGAACAGAAAGGAATGAAGCCAGAGTATTAGATCTTGATTTGATCGATTTTAAGGGTGAAATACGTAAAGAGTTAGCCATTGACTGCTGTCCTGAACTCGAAATACCTCATCCTCGATTAACTGAAAGAGCGTTTGTGTTGTTACCTCTTTCAGAAATTAGCGCAAATTGGAGGCATCCATTAACGGGCCAGCATATAAATGAGCTTATAAGTAAAATGCCTTCAGATCAGGAAATTGAGATATGTAAATAATTATTTGCTTTAAAATAGGCTCAAACTGGCCATTTTCTTACTTGCATGGTTAACAGCAAGGGGTTAGTTTGCGTCGCGTTAGTATATAACTTTACTTAGATTACTTGGAGTGTACAAATTTATGGCACGTGTGACTGTGGAAGATTGTGTTGATAAAGTACCAAACCGGTTTGAGCTTGTATTGCTGGCAGCTAGACGAGCGAGAAATATTCATTCAGGCGCAGCTTTGACAGTTGAGCGTGATGACGATAAGAACCCAGTTGTTGCATTACGTGAAATAGCGGACGAAACTATAGAGCTTGAAGCACTCAAGTACGAAGTTGAACACGGGGCAGATATTGGGCCGGACATAGATGAACCAGAAGAAGATAATCCGGCAGTAATTTCTGCAGAGCAAGCTTGGGCTGGTGTTACAACCTCTCAGGCTCCTGATGGCGATGACGTAGAAGCCGCTGCCGTTGGTGCCGACGCCGTGTTTAAGCCAGATGACACTTCTTTGGACACTGAATTAGCGGATAGCAGCGACGACAAGGAGGCCTGAGCGCCAAATACCGTCGGAGAAGCTTTAGCTGAATGGTGCGACCAAGCGACTATTGTATTGGTCGTGCTCTCAGTTTTTATCGGGATAGCGCTCGTGTACTATTAAGGTGATTCGTCAATACGAACTGGTAGAGCGAATTAAGGCATACAATCCTATAGTGGATGAAGAAATACTGAATCGTGCCTATGTATTTTCGCTAAAGGCCCACGGTGCTCAGACGCGAGCTAATGGTGATCCATATTTTTCTCACCCTCTTGAAGTAGCTGGGATTCTGACTAGCCTAAAGCTTGATTGTGATACTATTGTAACTGCACTATTGCACGATACTGTTGAAGATACTCTGGCCTCTCTTGAAGAGATTGAAGGCCACTTTGGTTCTCCGATCGCACAACTTGTGGACGGTGTTACCAAGTTGAGTAAACTAGAACTCCAATCTGATCAAACTAAGCAGGCTGAGAATTTTCGAAAATTTGTTCTCGCTATGTCGAAGGACATTCGTGTTCTTTTAGTCAAATTAGCTGACCGGTTACATAATATGAGAACGATAAGTTTCATAGAAAATGCAGATAAACGCAGGAGAATTGCTCATGAAACTATGGATATTTATGCACCTCTTGCCGAGCGTATCGGGTTAGAGAGCATTAAAGAAGAGCTTCAAGATCTGGCATTCTCAGAGATAAATCCGGAGGCGAGAAAGTCAGTTCAAAGGCGTTTAGAATTTCTGAGGAAAGATAGTGGGGATACTGTACCACGAATTTTGGTTGCTTTACGGGAAATGCTTGCTAGTCATCGATTGCGCGCTTCGGTTGAGGGCCGAGATAAGCGTTTGTATTCCATTTGGCGAAAAATGGAGACTAAAAACATTGCTTTCGAGAAGCTTTCCGACATCATCGCGTTTCGTATTATAGTAGAGAGTACAGAGGATTGTTACAGTGCTTTAGGTCACGTACATAGCGAGTATTCAATGATACCCGGAAGATTTAAAGACTATATTAGTACCCCAAAAAGAAATGGTTATCAGTCATTGCACACTAGTGTGATGGGTCCTGAAAGGCAACGAGTTGAGATTCAAATTCGTACGAGAGAAATGCATGAAGAGGCTGAACTCGGCGTGGCAGCACATTGGGTTTTCAAACAGGCAGCTAGTGGAAGTGAGGGAAAAAAATATAGATGGCTAAGAGAGTTATTAGATATTTTAGATAATGCATCAGGTCCAGAAGAGTTTCTCGAGCACACGAAACTCGAAATGTTTGGTGATCAGGTATTTTGTTTTACACCACATGGAAGTCTCATAACTTTGCCTAGTGGTGCGACGCCAGTAGACTTTGCATATGCTGTACACTCAGATATTGGTGATACTTGTGTAGGTGCAAAAGTTAATGGTCGAATGACGCCTCTTAGAACTTTACTTTCAAATGGTGATCAAGTTGAGATTATTCGCTCGACCGTTCCCGCTCCCTCTCCCACTTGGGAACAGTTTTTAGTAACTGGAAAGGCGCGAGCGAGTGTTAGGAGATTCATACGGTCCAAGCAAAGAAAGGAATACTACTCTTTAGGACAGGCAATTGCTGAGAAGGCGTTTCGTGAGGAAGGGGAGGAATTCTCTCTGCTGGTAATTGAGCAAGTGCTACCAAGATTAAAATGTAAAACTGCGGAAGAGTTAATGGTTTTGCTTGGTCAGGGAAATCTGACAGGAAAGGAATTTAGAGATTCATGTTTTTCCACACGTCGTCGGCCAGGGGTTGCTTCGAGGGCACTTTCTTTAATGCGAGGTCGATTGGAACAACCCAAATTAGGTAGCACTTCAATACCAATTAGGGGGTTGATGCCAGGAGTTGCCGTACATCTTGCTGACTGTTGTTGTCCATTGCCGGGAGACAGGATAGTAGGTATTATTTCTACTGGTGTTGGAGTTAAGGTTCACACAATTGATTGTGACACGTTAGTAAGTTTCAATGATACACCAGAGCGATGGTTGGATTTATCTTGGGACAATTCTGACGGCGATGATTGTGTTCATGTGGGGCGATTAAATTTAATCGTTACCAATGAGGCAGGGTCTTTGGGTGAGTTTGCGATGGCTATTGCTAAATGCAAGGGTAATATTAGTAATTTAAAAATTACAAGAAGAACAGCGGAGTTTTTTGATTTTGTGGTAGACGTCGAAGTTGAAGATGTACAGCATTTAACAGATATTATGGCTGCACTTAGAGCGATGCCGTGCATCAGTAACGTAGAAAGAGCTAGAATTTAAATGAATTTTCAATAGAAAAAACCTTTTAAACTACTTTACTTCAATTGTGTATTAGTTGCTTGCACGATACCCTAATTTTAAGACAAGCAGTAGGTTCAGGGTCGAAATAAAAATACACCCTCTCGGGAGAATTTAACGAAAAAAAATGCATACGGCATTTCTAAAATATTTACTATGTTGGTTTCATCATTGAATTTTTTAGAGGGTGATCATGAGCCTGTTTAGGCGCCGGCACAGAAGAGCATTAGTGTTCCGAGTATTAGAGTATCTCTGGCCTCGAATGGGTTGGAGACGTGCAGGTCGTTATTACGCGTTTCGCATTAAACGATTACCTGGCACACCATATTCTATAGCGTGTGGCTTTGCATGTGGAGCCGCTGTTTCATTTACACCATTTATGGGATTTCACTTTATTTTGGGGGCTGTGTTAGCGTGGAGTTTGCGTGGGAGTTTATTTGCATCAGCAATTGGTACTGCTGTTGGTAATCCATGGACATTTCCTGGAATTTGGTTTGGCGTGCTTTGGATTGGTAGTAAATTGCTCGGTCGAGAGATGCCGGAGCTAAGTTTTACAGATCTGAGCGTAACTTTTGTATTTGATCAATTTGATTTAATCGGTATTCCCATGATCATAGGAGGAATTCCTACCGCGCTATTTGCCTGGGTAGCATTCTACTTTCCTATTCGGAGAGTGATTGCGAACTATCAGAACCATAGACGTACTATGAGAATTCGAAGACAAAAGGTTCTGGCAGAACAGCGTACGTCTAAAGGTATAAAATCAGAAAATAATGAAGCTGTAGAAGGGTTCTCTAAGACGGAACAAAAATGTGATGATTTATCAATTCCAAGATTGAGTGGTGACAAATAATATGAAAACAAATATGCGATAGTTGCATAAAAAAATTAATCACCATTAAAAGATATTTTAATTATATTATTCTGGAGTTTTTAGTTTTACTGATGGTGATAAAACTTGTGGGGTGTATGAGTAAACAAGGAGTTTTTCATGCGGTGTAATAGACGTTTTGCTAAACCAGCTTGGTACGATGTTGTCTATAATAGATATATATTGTTAGCGTATTTGAATCATTAATTATGATTATCGGTTTGGGTAGTGACCTTGTTGATATTAGACGTATAGAGCGTGCTATCGAACGGTTTGGGGATCGCTTTAAATCTCGAATATTCACGGATAGGGAACGCATTAAATCTGAACGCCGGGTGACGACTGTTGAAAGTTATGCCCGCCGTTTTGCTGCTAAGGAGGCTTGTGCCAAGGCGTTAGGTACAGGCTTCAGGTTGGGCGTCTTTTGGCGGGACATGGAGGTAATTAATTTACCTTCTGGAAAACCTACTATGCATTTATATGGCGGGGCGGCTAATCGGTTGGTTTCTATTACGCCTTCAGGCATGGCGACACAGATTGACCTATCCTTAACTGATGAACCACCTTTAGCGCAGGCTATCGTGATCATTAGTGCTAGGAGTCTTGAAGTCGGATAAAATTATAACGGTAAACAATAAAATTATGTTATGTGATTTGATTAATAAAAATGGGTGGAAATAATAAAAGTATGACTAAGACAGGGAAAGATAATAAAACCAAGAAGAGAAAAAAGAGTGGTCTGTGGGATACCATCCGCACTGTCGCTTATGCCGTTATTGCTGCCATGGTTGTACGCACGGTCGCGCTTGAACCGTTCAATATTCCCTCCGGTTCCATGATCCCTACCCTACTTGTTGGCGATTATTTATTTGTGTCAAAATACTCCTATGGCTATAGCAAGTTTTCGCTGCCTTGGAGTTTGGACCTGTTTTCTGGCAGAATATTAGGGTCTACGCCAGAGAGAGGTGATGTGGCAGTGTTTAGATTGCCACGGGATAATGACACGGATTACATTAAACGAATTGTTGGTTTGCCTGGGGATAAGATTCAAGTCAGTAATGGAATATTGAAAGTTAATAATATGCCTGTACAGCAAAAAAGAGTTGACGATTTTCGTTTTACTGATGGGTATGGTCGTCAAAGGACGATTGCACAAATTGAAGAGCTATTACCCAATGGTGTCGCTTATAACACGTTAGACGCTAATCCCAATGGTACTCTAGACAACACCCAGATTTACCTAGTTCCAGAAGGACATTATTTTGCAATGGGGGATAATCGCGATAACTCCCTTGATAGTCGTGTAGGCGGTAGTTATGGGGTTGGTTTTATTCCTGCAGAAAACCTAATTGGTAGGGCAGAATTTATATTTTACTCAACTAGAGGTGGTGCTGATATATGGGAAGTATGGAAATGGGGTGAAGTAACCCGATTGGACCGCCTTTTTAAAGCTATACATTAGAGTGGTAATAGGTGGCTGGACGTCGTAAACCTGTTTCTCCAATTTCTAGAAGTGATGCAATAACTTTAGCTGCAAAACTTAGAGATTGTCTATTTCATGAGTTCTCGGAACCGATGCTTCTGGCTCAGGCATTTCTACATCCAAGCGCTGTGTCAGGCGGAGTAGGGTCTAATCAAAGGCTCGAATTTTTGGGTGACAGGGTACTTGGACTCATAGTTGCAGAGATGCTTCACGAATATTATCCAAGAGAGAATGAGGGTGCTTTAGCAAGCCGTTTTACAGCAATGGTTCGACGCCAAGCTCTGGATCGCGTTGCGAGAGTGATAAATCTCGGTCGTTATTTGATATTATCAAGAGGTGAAGAGGAAAATGGTGGTCGTGATAATCCAGCTAATTTAGCTGATACCTGCGAAGCTTTAATAGCAGCTATTTTTTTGGATGGGGGATATCAAGCTGCCTATAAGTTTGTATTTTATTACTGGTCCGTAATTATGAAAGAAGAGAGCAGTCCTCCCAAAGATGCAAAGTCACTGCTCCAAGAGTTATCTCAGGCTCGATATGGCGTATTACCATCCTATAAACTGGTTGATTGCACAGGCCCGCCACATGCTCCAAACTTTCAGATAGAGGTAGGAATTACTAATTTTCCACCAAAGGTCGCGAATGCTGGAAGTAAACAAACAGCCGAACAGTTAGCAGCGGATATACTATTAAAATGGTTAATTGAGAATGACCAAGAAAACGATACTTAATACAAGAGCTGGGATAGCAACAATAGTGGGTGGTCCTAATGTTGGAAAATCCACTTTAATTAACCGTATAATTGGTTCAAAGATTTCCATTGTTTCTCCGAAAGTTCAAACAACTCGTTCTCGTATTAGAGGTATTTGTGTCATTGGATCAGCGCAGTTAGTTGTATCAGATACTCCAGGTATTTTTAGAGGTGCAAGCAGACGGTTGGATCGTGCAATGATAGATGCAGCATGGCATAGCGTAAGGGATGCGGATGCAATTGTTTTTTTAATTGATGCTGGTCGTGGTTTGGACGTAAATGCGCTAAGTATAATTGATGAACTTACCCAATTAGGTTTAAGAGTTTTATTAGCAATTAATAAAGTCGATAGTGTTAAACCTGAAAACCTACTCCCTCTAACAGAATCAATTAGAACCACTATTTCTGTGGATGACATATTCATGATATCTGCTTTGAATGGTGATGGGGTTAAGGATTTAGTAACCCAAATAATAGAGTTACTACCCCGGGGTCCGTGGCTCTACCCAGAAGACCAAATAAGTGATGTATCAGATATGTTTTTGGCTTCTGAAATTACAAGAGAAAAACTATTTCTTCAATTACATCAGGAAATCCCTTATGCCCTTGCAGTCGAAACCACGAATTGGAGTGAGTTAAGAGATAAATCCTTAAGGATCGAACAAGTTGTGTACGTTACGCGCAATACCTATAAATCTATTGTTCTAGGAAAGAATGGTTCGCGCATCAAGTCCGTAGGAACAAATGCGAGACGGGATCTGCAGAAGTTATTTTCTAGGAAGATACACTTATTCCTTCACGTAAAAGTACGTGATAATTGGGTGGAAGATAAAGAACATTTTAGAACACTTGGTCTCAAGTTTAACATCTAAAATGTTTTAAGTCGGGTGGTAGGGTATGAAGAATCAAAACACATCAACCCTCTTCTTACAATTCTCTGGTATAAATAGTGGGAGTTTCAAATAAGAATGGAGTGGAATGATCTAGGGATAGTGCTTTCAGCTAGAAAACAGGGAGAGACCTCTCTTTTGGTTGCATTGTTTACGGAAAATCATGGTAGACATATGGGTCTTGTAAGAGGTGGTCAAAGTGGACGATTACGGGGTGTTTATCAGGTTGGAAACTTGGTTAAGGTTTCTTGGAGAGCCAGACTCGAGGAACATCTCGGTAATTTTAATTGCGAATTGATGCGACCGGTAGCAGCAGTTTTGCTCAATAATGCACTTCGTCTGTCAGCGCTCTCATCCGCGTGTGCATTATCAGAATCGTCCTTGCCTGAGCGCGCTCCTTATTCTAATCTTTATAGTAGTCTAATGGCCTTAATTGACAAAATACACAATTCCAGAGATTGGTACATTTCTTATGCAAATTTTGAGTTAACTCTATTGTCTGACTTAGGGTTCAGCTTAGATTTTTCATCATGTGCTGTTACAGGAAATACTGCAGATCTTATCTACATCTCTCCACGGTCTGGTCGAGCTGTATCATTAACTGCAGGCGAACCTTGGAAAGAAAAACTCCTTCCCCTTCCAGCATTCTTTTTACCAAATGGACCCACAATGGTTAGTAAAAAAGAACTATTAGACGCTTTAAAACTCACAGGCTGGTTTCTTGATAACCATTTGTTCATGGGTATTAAAATGCCGCCAGCAAGGTCAAGACTTTTAGATCGGCTCGTCTCTATATTATAATTATTATATGAATAAATCGTTTTAGGAATTATTGATATCCATTTGTCTGGATATCATAGTCCCCGTACCGTGCTCGGTGAAGATTTCTAGAAGTAAAGAATGGGGCACACGACCATCCAGTATATGCGCTGCATCGGTTTGATTCTGTATTGCGGACAAACAGGTTCTAATTTTTGGGATCATACCTCCTGTGATTGCGCCCGATTTTAATAATTCTTGCGCCTCAGCAACATTCAAGGAATTTATAAGATTCCCCTTATTGTTTAGGATGCCGGGAACATCAGTGAGAATTACTAGTTTGGCGGCGCACATTGCAGACGCAATTGCTCCAGCAGCAGTGTCGGCATTAATGTTATAGGTCTGACCATCTGCTCCCACACCTATAGGTGCAATAACAGGAATGATATTAGATTCTTCAAAAGTTTTAAGAACTGCTATATTCACATTTTGTGGTTCTCCAACAAATCCAATGTCAATTTTTTTATTTTTAATGTGGGATTCCTCAGTATTTAATATTGAGAGACGTTTCGCTTCGAGCAGCCCACCATCCTTTCCACTTAAGCCTAACGCAGTGCCTCCTGCAGAATTAATTGTGGTTACAATCTGCTTATTAATTTTTCCACACAGCACCATTTCAACAACTTCAATCGTAGCCTTGTCTGTTACACGGAGGCCATCTACGAAACTACTTTCAATATTAAGGCGTTCCAGCATAGAATCAATTTGTGGCCCACCCCCATGCACTACTACTGGATTGATGCCAACCTGCTTTAAAAGCACTACATCTTTAGCAAAACTTTCCGAGAGCGATAAATCGCCCATAGCATGACCACCATATTTAATTACAAATGTTCTGCCGGCAAACTGCCTCATATAAGGAAGTGCTTCAGATATGGTTTTTGCAGCTCTTAACCAATGTTTGGTTTCGCTAATGTTCTTTGTTGTCATATCAGACGCCTTAATTCGAAGTGACGCTAGTCGCTAGTGAGCCAAGATGAGCTCTTAGTTCCGCAATGCCTTCGCCAGTACGGACGCTTGTTGTAATCAGCTGGGGGAAAGCAGCAACATGTGATTTCAGCATATTCTTACTTTCGCATTCAAGGCAAGCCAATGAATCAGAGTTTAATTTGTCCACTTTTGTAAGTACAACTAAATACGATACAGCATTGTTGTCCAGAGATTTCATAACTGAGAGGTCATTAACCATGAATCCACGACGTGCGTCTATTAGAAGGCAAATTCGCCGAAGATTTGGTCGACCTCTAAGGTATTTACCCGTTAGGTCAGTCCAAGCTTTTATATCGCCTTTAGGTGCTTTAGCAAATCCGTAGCCGGGTAGATCAACTAACATCATCCTGTCTGCTAATTTAAAAAAGTTAATTTGCTGGGTGCGGCCGGGCGAGTTGGAAGTTCTCGCAAGGCTAGCTTGACCTGTCAAAGCGTTAATTATACTAGATTTTCCGACATTTGAGCGACCTGCAAAGGCGATTTCAGGAAGGCCAATCTCAGGTATTCCGTCTAAGCTACCTGCTCCGGTTACAAAATGGCATGGACGAGCGAATAAGAGTCGACCAATTTCTAACGTTTCGGAGTTGGTCGATTCTTTCTGCCTCTTCGTCGTGACGAAACGCTCTTGTTTTCTTTCCATTGACCGTCTTCACTTTTTACATTTGAAGTATTGCTAATAGGATCCGTTAAATCCTGTTTCTTTGCTCTGGCGGCACGCCTTTGACGACGCGAAAGTTTGTCCTTTTGAGTATCATCTTCATTTGTTTCAAATGTTTTAGTTTTTGCTTGGGTTCTTATTTTAGCGCGTTTTTTTGCTTCTGCAGCACGCATTCTACGTTTTTTCTGTCGAGCCTTCTCCTGACGTATTTCCTCGGTTATTTCCCTGAAAGATTTTCTTCTTTTTGCAGGAGCTGTATCACTATTTTTATTTGTTAGTTTTTTCCTCACGGATCTATTCGGATCGGGTTTTTTCCTCTTGCGGCTTGGAGTTCTTGAACTGCTGGGTCTGGGTAGAGTGCCAGCCTCGGCTTGTTCCTTAATTTTCTTTATTTTTTCTGCATCTGCTTGCAGTGTTGCCTTGGTAATGCCCATGCGTCTCATAATTAACCATTGTTGCCCAATGGAAAGCACGTTGTTCCATGTCCAATATACTACTAAGCCTGCCGGAAATTGGGCGAACATGAATAAAAATAGCAATGGAAGGAACATCATAATTTTTTGCTGAAGTGGCTCAACGGGTTGAGGATTGAGCTTCATCTGCAGCAGCATGGTGACTGAGAACAATATTGGCCAAATACCTATCTTAATAAAGCCAAGAGAATCTGGGACGTCCCAGTCAAAAACTCCAAATAAAGTTATAAAAGTAAGTGGGTCAGGCGCAGATAAATCTTGAATCCAACCGAAGAAAGGTGCGTGTCGCATTTCAATGGTTGCAAATAGAACGCTGTAGAGGGCAAAAAATACGGGGATTTGAACAAGCATGGGCAAGCACCCAGACATTGGATTTGCCTTTTCTCGGCGGTAAAGAGCCATAATCTCCATATTCATCTTTGCTTTATCGTGCTTGTATCGTTCCCGTAGCATTATTGTGTCTGGTTGCAATTTTCGCATTCTGCTCATAGATGCGTAAGCCTTGTTGGCTAGAGGATAGAGTAGAATTCGAACACAAACTGTTAAAATCAATATAGCTACACCAAAGTTACCGATACTCCGGTAAAAATAATCGATGGGGTAAAAAAGTGGCTTTGCAAGAAACCATACCAACCCAAAGTCAACTGCACTATTCAGGTCAGGTGCGCCAAGGGCGTTTTCATAGCTCTCAAGTATGTTGAACTCTTTAGCACCTACAAATAAATGGCTAAAAGTTTGTACGGTCGCGTTGGGGTTAACAACTAATGGTTGCTGTGGTCTGAAATCCACATGATACACGTCTCGTTCGTTATTGACTGAATGATTAAATTTGGCAGTTATGGAACTGTTTTGGTCTGGAATAAGGGCGCTCAACCAATATTTGTCAGTTATTCCAACCCAACCCTGGCGACTATTAATTACAGTTTTTTCAACATCCCGCATATCTTCGTATGAGAGTTCGAGTTTTTGACCATTAAGAACTCCTAGCCCACCATGTGCGAACATACCCCATGGGACAAATTCTTCTGAGTCTACAGCAAACATACTAGTTTGCCCGGCTGCAGGAGTATCAAAGCGATAAATTCTGCCAAAGGGGATTAAAGAAACAGTTGCTGACCCTATGTTTTCAACTTTCTGTAGCGTTTTAAATAGATAATTTTCATCTAGTGAAATTGTTCTAGTGAACTTTAGACCTTCGCCGTTATTCCAGGTTAGATTTACGTGTTCACCAGGGCCAAGCGTTAACTTGTCTGCTTGCCATTTAGTTGTCACACTTGGGAGGGATATATCCTCACCGTTAGTTGTTTCCCATCCGAATTCCGCAAAGTAGGGGTGATTGGAGTCCAACGGTTCGAAAACTGAAATATTTTCGCTATTGTCAGAGTTAGTTTTTCGGTAGTCTCTGAGGTAAATCTCGTCAAACAATGCGCCGGTTAGTAATATACGTCCTCTTATACGCTCACTATTGATATTAACAAAATTACCGGAAGCAATTTCTGAAACGCGATCAGTTGAGTCAATTAAGAGAGGTTCATTAGATTGATTGGCTATTGGAACGTTATTTTTGTTATTAGGATCTTCTGAATCTAAATCTATATGTTGATTATTTTCGATAATTTGTCGCGTATCAGGAGAGGGTGTAGGCGAAATTATAGGCATAAGAAACTGCCAGCCTACCAGTATGATTAATACGGCGCCTATAACTAAAACAAGATTAAGTTTACTTTCGCCAAACATTATTTAGAAGAATTCTTACAGTCAGTTTTACGGGTGTGAAATAAAATATTTATGTTCCAACTAGTCAGGAATTGGTCCGGTACAGGGTCGTGCCCATGACTGCCGATGGGGTTGCATCGCAATATGCGCCATACGGTGAGCAACAAACCGATTATAGGGCCGTGCTTGTTTATAGCTTGCAGGGCGTAGGTTGAACAGGTCGGTTCAAATCGACAAGATGGTGGCAACCAAGGAGAAATTACCAGTTGGTAGCAGCGAATAAAAATAAAAAATATTAAATTGATCGGTTTCATATTACGTTACTTTTGCTAATGCCTTTGTAAGGTCTCCAATCAGATTATGGAATGAACGTTGCGTTGTCGCAGCTCTTGCTATTAGTACATAATCATAGCCTACTTTTGCGTGTTTTGGCATAACACGAGCCGCGACCTCGCGCAATCTACGCTTGGCTCTATTTCGAACTACTGCTCCACCGATACGCCGCGTAGCGGTAAATCCAATTCTGAATTTCATCTGCCCATTCTTTCTTATAGCATCTGTTGGGTTCAAGTGTCGCGTTTTAACGCATTGTAATACCAAACCAGGTGTTGCCCACTTGTGGCCATGATTAGCAGCATGAACAAAATCGGACCGCTGCGTAAGACGTACGACCCTTGGAGTCATTAGTCTATTCTAGGCAGAGAGGCGCTTCCGCCCCTTAGAACGTCTTCTGGATAAAATACGCCGGCCACCAACAGAGCTCATGCGTGCCCGAAAACCGTGTCGACGTTTACGTACAGTATTGCTTGGTTGAAAGGTTCGTTTCAAAGCTCTGCCCCCGACATAAGTTTTGTGTTTGCATTAGAGTGAACTTACTCTCGATAATCCCTCTAGGGAAGCACGCTCTATAAGGATTTGGTGGAATAAAGTCAATGCTTAAGCTCTAAATTGTAAAGTTAAATGGTTAATCGGTAGTTTTTATAGTTAGCCGATAGTTTAAAAAAGCCTGACATACATAATTTCAACTCGATGACGTGCTTTTAAAGCATTATATACGGTACAGGTTGTGTTCCATGTATGTAGACAGATATAGACACTGAAATCTATGCTAAAGCTTAATGCAAATGTGAAAAATTACTCAATATTCTGGAAGGTTCTGCCAGCAATCTTTATTGTGATTGCTCTTTCTATATTTTTTGGATTAGGAATAGATAAATATGTAAGCTTCCAAAGTTTGCAAACTAATGAAGAGCATTTGCTAAATTATGTTGCAGATTCGTGGGTACTTGCAGCGCTTTCCTATATTTCAATTTACGTATTAGCAACTTCGGTCTCTATACCCTTCGGTGCTTTTCTTACTTTAACTGGAGGATTTTTGTTTGGACCGATATATGGATCATTGTTTACGATCATTGCTGCAAACTTTGGAGCGATTATTATATTTAGCTTGGCTAAAACTACCTTAGGAAAGCTGTTATGGGATAGCGTAGAAAGCAAGCTCACGGATCTAAAACTAGAAGGAGTAATCCAACAGCTTCAGAAAAATGCACTACTTTTTATATTATTCATTCGGTTAGTCCCAATAATACCCTTTTATATAGCTAATCTTTTGCCGGCATTTACAGGCGTTCGAGCGCGTGTTTTTATTTTGGGCACTTTTCTGGGAATTATACCTGGTACAATTATTTATAGTGTCATAGGGTTTGAATTAAGAGAAATGTTTAATAATCAAGAAAAAATCTCTTTTGATGATTTGATAGGTGATACTAGTTTTTATGCATTAGTATTACTTGCTGTTTTTTCAGTTTTACCGATAGTTTATAAAATTTTTGCCCGTATAAATATAAAATTAAGGTAAATCAGGTAGGTTTTTAGCAAATTCCAGACCTATAAAACTTAACGTGTACGTGTAATGTGTAAACTCTTAATTGTTAAGGTTGATTTTTGATACTTGAACGCGATGACACCGATTTATACCACCTTATAAAGTTTTTACAGGACGGAGGGATTTCTATCTTACAAACATTTAAAGCGAAGCGTGTTGCACAGAATGCTGTGATATCTGCCACGGTAAAATACTCACCTGTAATATAGGGGTTTTCACCAATTTGAATGTCAAATTTTGAGAAAAACCAATTGGCTCGTTTACGTCCCCTGACTACTAAATCTGATATCTGGGGTATGTCCTCAGTTTGGCCTGGAAGCCCACGGTCAATAAATGCTGGGTGAGAGTTTCTAAAAATCTCCGCTATAGCTCCGAGACCCTCAATATCTGCGCGTCTTTCCCACATATCTACGATTGCTTGGTCTAACGGATTGATGCCCATAAGTCTCTTTTCTGGGTAAGCAGTTTCTAAATAGCGACAAATAGCCATAGCTTCTCCAATTTTTGTACCATCTTCCAGTTCTAAAATTGGTACTAACCTATGAGGGTTGTTTGAGAGATAATCCGCGGAAAGCGCAGCGTCTGTTGGATTTCCCACGTTAACTATTTCAACATCGAGACATTTTTCTCTGATAAAGATTATTACCCTTTGTGGGTTTGGAGCACCTTGCCAATCATATAATTTCATTTTTGTAGTATTCCTATGAAGTTGATTTACTATTTGTTGTGGTAATAACTAAGTACATATTGCCTAATTATCTTTTGGCTCACTTTCATCAGTTCTTATGTGTTCTGCTACATACACTTAAAAGCCCATTACTACTCCTTCTCGACGTGGATCCGCACCCCCTATCAGACCTTTTTCAGTAACTTGAACTGTATGAATTCCACTCACCAGAGGGCGTATCTTTACTGTATGTCCAAGTTCAACTAGAGGTAATTCGAACTTTGAGATGGAGGTGTTATATTCAAGCTCAGTTACGCCGTTGCGATTTGTGTGGTGCGGCAGGGATGCGGCCATTTGAGGATCCATTTTCCAATCTAATGCAGCAACCATAGCCAAGCTTACGTATGAAATTATGCGTGACCCTCCAGGCGACCCAAGTGCCAGCACTAGCTGAGAATCCTTGCCTAATACTATAGTTGGTGCCATTGAGGAACGTGGTCTTTTCCCTCCTTCCACTCGATTGGCTACTAAGTTACCTCCAATTTTTTCTTGGAAAGAAAAATCAGTAAGTTGGTTATTTAATAAGAATCCACGAACCCAGATACGTGAACCAAAAGGTCGCTCTATACTCGAAGTTAAAGACACTGAATTCCCTTCGCTATCAACGATAGACAGGTGTGTGGTCGAATTACCTTCTGAAGGGTTTTGCATCGCAGAAATATTGTTATGAATGACATCATAAGGTTGTCCTGCAGTCGCCTTTCCCATCGATCGACCAGTTTGGATAAGTTCAGATCTTTCAGCTAGGTAGTTACCATTTATTAGACCTCCGATTGGTACATCAATAAAGTCACTATCTGCTATAAACATATTGCGATCAGCAAATGCCAACCTGCTTGCTTCGGATAATATGTGTATACTTTCCAGAGAATTAGGTTGTTGGGACGCAACGTTAAATCGTTCTATCAGCCCCATTATTTGAAGTGTGGTTATACCTCCAGAACTGGGGGGGCCCATGCCACATAAAGTATAGGTTCTATACTGTCCGCAAACTGGTTCTCGCTGATGCGCTTGGTACTCTTTAATGTCAGCTGACGATAGGAGGCCAGGGTTACTATTATCGCTACGTACCGCAACACTAATAGCATCGGCAATTGGACCGGTATAGAAGGCATTTGCGCCACTTTCGGAAATCATACGTAGTGTTTCTGCATATTCTAAGTTGAACAATCGAGATCCCGATTTTATGGGCTGTCCTTTTTTATAAAAATATGTAGCAGCAGCAGAAAAATTTTTCAGATCATCATTATCGATGATAGATTGAGCGAGTCTTGGTGAAACAATGAAGCCCGATTTAGCCAATTCTATTCCGGATTTAAATAAGTCCTTCCATGGTAATTTACCATGCTTTTTGTGTGCAAGTTCTAACATTCTCACTAAACCTGGGACGCCCACCGACAGTCCTCCTGAAGCGGCTTGTCGCCAAGACATAATACTACCATCTTTTTTGCGGAATAAGCTGCTCTTTGCAAGTTTAGGTGCTGTCTCACGACCATCAAAAGAATCAATGCTTTGGCTTCTTGAATCATAGTGCATCAGGAAACCACCTCCACCTAATCCTGATGATTGCGGTTCAACTAATCCTAATACCATTTGAGAGGCAATTGCAGCATCTACAGCGGAACCTCCTTTTCGCAGAATTATTAGTCCTGCCTCCGTTGCAAGTGCATTTGCAGTACTTATCATAGCGTGTTTTGAGGTAACGGGCTCTGTCTTAATGTTGGAGCCAATCGCTTTGGCCATCGGCGATAGAAAGCACAGTATAAGACAAGCAACTAGTCGAAAAAACACAGGTTTTATAATACCACTTTGGTGCCTTTAGAAGAATCTGGCACAGTATGTTTAATTTTATTTAGCGAACGTAAATATGAACTTCGTTGGTTTGCACGTCTGGGCTAGTAGTTGAGGAAAGAGCTACCCTTCTGCTCGGCAACCCCATCTCACTTAATGCACTTAATACCTTTTGTGCATGGAGTTTTGAAGTGTTAGCAGCTAATGCAACATCGGCCGGGCTGCCAATATTTGGCGCTATTGCCAGCAGATCAAAGGTGGTCTGAGGTCTACGCTCTAAAGCTGCAGAAATTGCAGCATATAAAGCCTTTTTATACTCTACATTATCTCGGTCAAATCGAATTACGACTAGGGGGCGTCTTGCCCCAATAAGTTTCTGAGGGTCTACTGCTGTCGTACGTAACGGTTCTGCGCTAACTCTTTCATACTGATTTCCAAGACTTGGTCCAATATATTCGCCATTTTTTATGGCTAGAGATAACGTGGTGAGATTTTTTCGTTCAGCGTTTACATACTCGGTATATCTGGAGATAGTCTCCCTTAATTCCCCTAAAAGGCGATTAATTAAGACAACATTGCGGTTAACAGCATCTTCCACCAGTGCAAGTTGCCTATGATCCTCATCTACTCCACCTTGTAGTCCATAAGTTGCTCTTACCGACTCGAGCAAATAACCTGACATCGCCGAATCGGCCGCTACTTCATTGCTAAGTGTGTTAAGTGCTGCAACGTCGGTAAGGATTCTATCAAGTTCACTTTGAGCCGCATTCCATTGGCTAACCAATACTGGATTACCTGGCGTTGTACCGATTCGCAGCCGAGCAGTAACCGCTGCAATTGTTGCAAAATAACCTTGAGAATTTTGGCGTGCGATATTTCTAAGTTCGCCAAAACGTAACCGACGTATTTCTACCGAATTCTTAAGATTAGCAAGCTCCGCACGTTTCTGGGCAACTTTGGCGCCAACCAATGTTCCAGTTGGCGAACTCTCCATTAGTGCGTTGGACGGTTCATAAGACGCTTGTGCAAAGTCAGTCGAAGTTGCGGGCACTTCATCAACGTATATTGCTTCATCATCCAATTCTTCGGGTGATGCTGCAATAGAAACTACTTCACCTGAACCTGCTGGATCGTCACCAGTTAGGGCAGGCCAGAGTGTATCTTCGGTAAAAGAACATGCTGCAACAAACAATAAGGTTATTGAAACAACTATAACTCTCTTAAAGGATGCAATCACAAGAAACCACCAATCTCTATAATATCTTTAAGTGTTGCCATTGCATAAGACCAAACATCTCACTAGTTACTCCAAAGTTTATCATGCTGTAGGGCGATATGTATTCAACTTCCTAAATAGTAACCCTATGCTTTGCTGCTCACAAGCAAGATTTCTGGAATCTAGCATTGCGCTTATTAAGATTTTACTAATTTGTCAATATCATGTTATTGCCTATTTGCATGATAATATACAAATTTGCATGTTGATTTTTGATTACTTGCCACGTTTTCTTGATTTCAGTACTGTCAAAGTTGTCCCATTGCGCCCGTAGCTCAGCTGGATAGAGCACCAGACTACGAATCTGGGGGTCGGGAGTTCGAATCTTCCCGGGCGCGCCAATTTCTGAAAATTAAGTTTATTTGCAAAAAAGTATATTGTTGGCTCGATATTAAAAACATAGTTGGTTTATTTCTCAATGTTCATGATGATCACTACGTTTTTTTATGGAGTTTCCAGCGTTTTTCACGACATGTACGTTTACAGAATGTTTTTCAGAGTCCGCAAAATATAAGACAAGAGGAAATATATCTGTTGGCCTGAGAGATTGGTTTAGTGACACCAACATGAAGTGATAGCCTCCAGGTTGAAATTTAAAACGGGCACCTGAAGCAATCGTAACTTTATCTATTGGACGCATTTTCGTTATATTATTTTCTTTATACGTCTCGTGTATTTGTACTTTCTTTGAAATCATTGTATCCGCACCAATTAATGTAATGGGCGAAAGTGTATGATTGGTAATTGTCAGGTAAACTATGCCTGGCCGACCGGCAACTATAGATTCTCTAGCCCATGAATCAGAAACTTTAACGCCACCGGCGTTAGTGGGTTCGCTATTATGAATAAGAAACAATATTAAAATTAGTGAATAGACGATATTGGTTCGTATTACTTTATAAAGCATTAATTCACCGTTATTTACATTAAAATGATCAACGCTTTATAGATTAAACGCTATTAAAGCGGTTATATATCATCATGTGGTTGTAGTATTATTGCTGGCGTAAATGAATGATTAGATAAAGAAAATGGCCTATAGGAAGTTTCGGAGTCAATTGAAAAGAAGCTTTAAAGAGCTTTTTTTCAGTTTTCCAGTATTTGTAAGGGGAAGGTTCTCATGCGAGATAAATAATAACTTTTTTGGTACTTTGTAAGATGCTAATTCTTTTTGGCAAAGCTCGGTTATATTTTTTTCCTTAATAGGTATTTTTGTAACCAGTACAGCTGCGACAATTTCATCCTTTCTTATATCCGGAAGTCCTATAACGTAGGCTGCTTCTACCCCCATATAACTCATCAATACTTTTTCAATTTCGGCAGGAGATACGTTGATTCCACCGGTTTTGATTAATTCCTTAACCCGTCCTTGGAAATAAAAATAGCCGTTTTTATCTATAAAACCAAGATCGCCAGTGCAAAAATAACCGTTTAAATCAAATGAAGCAGATGTTTTTTCTGGGTCTTTAAAATATCCGGGAGTAACGTAGCCTTTTAATCGTATTTCACCAATTTTATTTGGAGGTAACGATTCTCCAGTCTCAATGTCTGCGATAATCATGTTATTACCGGGTAGTGGTTTTCCTATAGTTTCTACTCTACGTTGCAGCGTGTCATGGGAATCATTGATTGAGCAGTTACCATAAGTTTCTGTAAGTCCGTATATTTGACAGGTTTCTGGCACGCCAAGGCTAATTAGCGCTCGGATTTGTGAAGGTGACCCGAGTGTAGCACCTACGCGGAGAGAGAGAAGATTGCGCTTGGATAAATCTGGGTGTTCTAACAATGCCAGGGTCATATTGGGTGTGCCGTAATAAACTGTACATTTTTCTCTTTCGATCAATTTGAGAGATTCGCCGGCTTCGAAGTATTCCTGAAGGATTATGCAGCCACCGTGTGTCCATATTGCGAACAGCGCGTTTTCACACCCTAGTCCCCAAAAAAGTGAAACTGCAAGCCATAAACGGTCATTTTCTGTTATATGTAGTCGTTCACCAATATTCCACATGTTTTCAATAAGGGCAAAATGTTGCAGAAGGACACCTTTTGGCTCTGCTGTGGAGCCGGAAGTATAGAGAATACAGGCAATATCCTCTCCATTCACCGTGGCAATTCTTTTATCAATACTATTTTCGGAAACCTTTTTACCCATCTCCCAAAGCAAATCGAAATGAGTAATACCATTAGGTAGGGCTTTAGTAGATTTGCAGAATATTTGTTCTAAATTACTAAGATGAGGTCTTAGATTTTGGGCATTTTCCAAAAGTTTTAGGTAATTCCGATTCAAAAACGAATCTGTCATTAACAGAACTTTGGTTTCTGAGTGACCTAGTTGATAAGCAAGTTCACGTGATGAAGCCCATGTATTGACCGCTACAGTTACGCCACCAAGGGCCATTATCCCAAAGTGGGCTATTATCCAGTCAGGGTGATTGCCCATTAATATGCCGACTTTATCCCCAGATTGAACGCCGGCCGCGTAAAGACCTTTTGCAAACTGGCGGATTTGAGCCTGCAACTCAAGCCAAGTGTAGCGAATATTTCCGCCTATTAAGGCTTCCTGGCCCCTATATCGGGTTGCCATTTCCTCAATCAAGGTCATCGCTGTTCTAGATTTTGGCATTTGCATATTGCCAACTTTCTTTCGGAGCCGGTATTAAATTAGCCTATTGCGTTCTGAAGTATATTATATAAACCCTTCGGGTTCACTTTGAATTTATGGAGCTGATTTTGTGTTGTAACACTGGAGATATTAAAAGTCGTGAATACAGCAGATTTGCCGGAAGGGGTGCCGATATGGGGTTCTGCAGATGACTGCTGTCGAGCCGTTGGTTAGCGCACTGTTTTTACGTAGAGATTGAAATTTCAATCGTTCTAAAATCCAGATATGGTAGATAAACAATATGACCACTATGAGTAACAATTTAGTAGCAAAATATAGGTGAAAATTGTGCGAGGAAAATCCTAAGAATTATGAAGAAGGCTATTTATCTGGGTTTATCGCTGGTTGGAAACGAGGAAGGGTAAAGTTATTCGTAACACGGTCAAACACTACCATAACTCTCATTCCAACCCAGATTTGATCAGAGTTTGTTCTGACGAGGTTCGTGGTTAGCCTTGGACCTTCATCAAGTTCCACTTGAACAGCGTTATAAGGAATATCGTCCTTAAAGGCGTCAAACCAATCTTTATAAACTTTTGTCCACGAGCTAACGTGGCCAAATCCTGAGGCTGGTTTCCAGCCTAGTTCTTCAGAGAAGCAAAATGGACAAACGGGGCCTGGCGGTAAATGTACATTGGAACAATTTGTGCACTCTGCTAGAAGTAATTGCCCACGATTGCAACCTTGCCAAAATGCTTCAGTGTCAGGAGTAACCCTAGGTAGGGGTTTGTTGGTTTTTATGTTAGGGTGTTTGTTCATATTTACAAACTTTAGTTTCTGAAGATTATAGAATCACCCCAACAAGTTGCCCATTGGAGGTGATTGGCATTATTAATTTGTCGACCTCCAGCATTGCCTCTTAGTTGAGTGACAATTTCGTAAATAGAGTTCCAACCTCCAATATGTGCTTCTGCGAGTAATCCCCCAGAAGTATTCATTGGCAACTTGCCCCCCAGTTCAATGCGTCCGTTCTGGACCCAACTGGCAGCTTCACCTGGGCTACAAAATCCGAAGCGTTCCAAAACAAATAAGGGTAAAGGAGAAAAGGCATCATAAGTGTACAAGCCCTGAATATCTTTTTTCGTTATGCCAGCCATTCTGTAAGAAGCACCGTCTAAATAATCTGATCCAACGCGATTTCCAGATTGCTGATTTAGACCCATGCCGCGGGGGCTAAATATAAATTCTTCTCTTCCGCTTCTTAACCCCTGCATGCCAGAAACAAATATTGGTTTTTGTTTGAGGTCTTGAGCCTTATCTGCCGTAGTAACGAGCACAACAACGGCCCCGTCAGTGATTAGGCTGCAATCGAAAAGCCTCAGTGGATCAACTATCATGCGTTGATTCTGATGTTCTTCCAGTGTGAGATCTCCTTTTCCATAGGTATAAGCATGAGGGTTGAGTTGGGCATGTTTGCGAAATGCTATTGGAATGGCGGCAAGTTCTTTATGTGTTGCTCCGTAAAGAGCCATGTAGCGTTGATAAGAAAGTGCCGCCCCAGCCGCAGGCGAAGTCAGTCCGTAAGGAGGATTCTCACCATGAGTACCGCCGCCTTCTCTGGATCCTTCAATGTCTCCAGGGCCACCAAGTATGTCCCTTTCGCGGGTAAAACTTATTGAAGTTACACAGGCTACTACATTAGCCATTCCTGAAATCACAGCTAGTGCAGCATTTTGTAGGGAATATGCAATAAATCTCCCGTGGGTCCACATTTGGTTAACATATCTTACATCTAGACCATAGGTTTCTGTAACTTGGTCATAGTCAAGTCCAAGTGGCCACCCTAGATGCAGAGACAGCCCATCTATATCCTTACGTTTTAACCCCGAATCATTCAGCGCCTGTCTAAGGGCTATAGACCCCATTTTGAGTTGGCTATCGGGTAGAAACCGGCCAAATTCGCTACGTCCTATTCCAACAACTGCAGCCTTGTCACAAATTAGGTCATTCATCACCATCATACATTTCTGACGCTTTCATGATATCCAATTAGAGTTATATGTCGTTTTATAATAAAATTAAATTAGAAGTTAGGTACTAAACTAAATATTATTCATCCCAAGTTGACCGTTTGTGAAAAAGGGGCAGTTTCTATTATAATTGCGATAACGGATTTAATTCGGACAATGAATGTTAAGTATAGTGAGTAGTTGAATTGAAGCAGAAAAAAATCTGTTTAGTTACTGGTGCAACAGATGGGATTGGTCGATTGACGGCGTTGGAGTTAGCGCGAAAAGGTGCAAAGGTTATAATAATCGGTCGCAACAGTGAGAAGGGCGAGCTTGTAACAAACAACATTATTCGTGAAAGTCAAAATGTCGATGTAGAATTTGAGATGGCAGATTTGTCTTCACGTGTAGAAATTTTTAATCTAGTTGAGCGTCTCAATCGAAGATTAGGGCATTTAGATGTTCTAGTTAATAATGTGGGAGCATGGTTTCACAAACGAAAATTAAGCGCTGATGGCATCGAAATGACCTTCGCTCTAAATCACCTCAGTTACTTCCTCTTAACGGGGTTGCTTCTCGAAAATTTATTAACTAAGGCCCAATCAGCTCGAATTGTGAATGTATCTTCCATAGCGCACCGAGGGCCGCAGATAAATCTGGATGATTTGCAGGCTACGAGACAATATTCTGGGTGGCGAGCATATCAAACATCAAAGTTAGCGAACATATTTTTCACGTTTTGTTTGGCCGACAAACTGAGTAATAGCAGTATTACCGTAAATTGTTTGCATCCAGGCTTTGTTGCCAGCAAGTTTGGGCATAATAATGGTAGGTTTCTAAAATTAATTTTGCTTGCAGGGCAGCAGCTTTTTGGGATTAGCCAGGAGGCAGGTGCGTCTAGTAGTGTTTTTTTAGCTCTATCTCCTAAGGTGAATGGCCAAAGTGGTGGGTATTTTTATAAATGTAGGTTGTCGACAGTTGCAAAAACTGCTGATGATAATAGAGTTCGTGATGAGCTTTGGCAGTACAGCGAAGAACTTACCAGATTTAAATACCCACACATATGATGTGTAGCGGTTGTTACCGCATAGGAACGCTAGGACTAGCCATTTGAGCAATGATTTTATAATAGCGCACTACTTTCAATAAGATGGCTGGGGGACGAGGATTCGAACCTCGACTTACGGAGTCAGAGTCCGCTGTACTGCCATTATACGATCCCCCAATAATCTAATATAATCAATGACTTAACGTATTATAGATTAATTATTCTTTCCTTCAATGTACACCACATGTAAAAAAATATCTAAAGGAAGACCAAACCTCTCCCTTGTGCAGATATTTTCGACCCTAATTCTAATCAATCTCATCATTCCTGAAAAGTCTTTCAGCGATAGAATTTTGCCCAAGCTTCTTATTGGAGGTTCTACCCCCGTAATTTGATGCGATGGTGTTATATAAAATACTAAAAATACTAACTGTCCGATACTGAGCCAGAATTTATTGAACTTTCATACAGTAGGTATTGTTTTGGGTCAGGAATTATAAAAATAATAGCCTTTTTTGTTAAACCATGAAATACTAGGTACGTTGGTTTCTGTATGGGGGAGTAACCATGTCGGCAATAAAATGGTCCATAACGGGGGAGTATATGGAAGCCTGTAGTTGCCATTTCTTGTGTCCGTGTGTTCCAAGTAATGCAACTGCCGCTTCTACATACGATTTCTGTAAGGTTGCCTTAACGTTCTTTATAGAGAGTGGTCAATTCGACGGGGAGTCTCTAGACGGTGTGTCATTCGCACTCATCCATCAGTCTAAGGCCATTATGGCCGAAGGTGAATGGTTCGGAGGACTCGTCGTGGATTCAGCCGCCTCTCAAAAACAGGCAGAAGCAATTAAAGTGATTGCGGGTGGTAAAAGTGGTGGTCCCTGGGACAATGTGGCTCCGATGATTTCTGATGATCGTGGCATGGAGCGACGAAGCATTAGTTTTGAGCAAGATGGAGCTAGGCGAAGTGTAAAAATTGATGGTCTACTTGATCAAAGTATTGATGGGGTAGCCAGTGTTACGGTGCCCGGCGAGAACATTGTCATCGATAACGCTAAACATCCTGCGAATACCCGCTTAAGCCTTGCCAAAGCTGCACGCAATGTAATTCGTGCATTTGGAATTAATTGGGAGGGTAAGCCGGGTGAGGATAATGGTCACTTTGCTCCCTTCTCATGGCAAGGTGAGGTGCTTTAACTGAAGGTGCTATAGTGCCTTCTTCCCGTATTGTACGTTACATAGGGCCTGTGGCTCTAATGAGCCTCAGCGTTATCGCTTGGTGGTTCCTGTTTCAAAGTGACCCGGCAACAAACGCCGCAGCTAACAGCAGCCTGCTGATGAAGTATATGATGCGTCCTTCCGAAATTGGCCAGTATATCATAACTTCGTTTATCATGTGGGTTGTTATGATGATTGCCATGATGACACCAGCACTTATGATCATGGTCGTGGTATTTCAGCGTTTGGATCGTAATGAAGGGTATGTCAATGTTTTCGTGTTCGCCAGCGGTTATTTTATCATCTGGAGTGTATTCGCGGGATTAGCTGCAGCACTACAATGGTGGTTCAATAGCAGCGGATGGCTAGATGGACACATTCA
>CAYRUX010000007.1:0-4655 GCA_964427515.1 uncultured Rhizobiaceae bacterium | reverse complement strand
CCAGGCCCACCCCAATTTACCCAATCGTTAAAAGCTAGATCGGGATTGTCCTTGATTCCCATCTCTTTCTGAAGTGGTGCCCCAACGATGCAGCAGCCCCCACCAGACACAATGGCTGCCCCACCAAGATCCGCGGCCTATTCAAAAGCAATTGCCGTTGCTCCAGCCTCTCTGCCTTCAATGCCTGCGGCCATACCGGCGCCGCCGGAACCTATAATTGCAATATCTGTCTCAAATATTCTGATGTTAGCCATTTGTCAGGTCTCCCATTCAATAAGTAACTACCTTTGGTTTTTGTTACCCTTCAGCATTTAAGTGTTGAGGTAGGGGTGCCGACATTAGTATAAATGCAATGACACACGGCTCGGTTCCAGGATTAGTCCAGTTATGGATTGTACCACGTTGGACAAGGACATCACCCGCTTTTAAATTCACAATCTCTCCGTCATCGAGTTCCATGTCAATTTCTCCCGAGATGACTATAGCATAATCAAGGCTAGCAGTTCGGTGGTTGCGTGGGGCAACACCGGGTTCAAAACGGGAAACACGGAGTACAGAGCCATTGGGTACAGTGGTGTCAATTACGTCTGCTGAAATATCATTAAGATTTACGAGGTCTGCTGGCGTCTGATCCGTGGCCCAAATTACTGTACTCTGCTGACCTGGCCGACGAGAAATAACATTATCTGAAATCTCATCGATGATGGCACGAGCCTTGCCATTTTTATCGTGACCGGTGACTACCCGACGTATTTTAAAAGACATTCAGAATCCTATTAATTAGGAAAGAGTGATCAAAAATTCTTAACCGCTTCAGCAAATTCATCTCGTATTTTCGCACTGTGCATGAACCGATAATCCTGAGGATAAATTTCACCGGGTTCACATTTTATTGTTACAAAGGTTGGACCTTCCTCTTGCAGGATACTGCCAATATTATTTTCAAATGCATTTATATCAGACAGTTCATGACAATTTTTATAGCCCGCTGACTCTGCCATACCGGAGAAACTAGCGCTATCTTGGCCGGGGATGGGGTGTCCACCGTTTGCCTCATATGTGCCATTTTCTAAAACGAAATGAATTAAATTTTTTGGTGCTGCGGTTGCTGTCGTGACAAGACATCCTAAATTCATGAGTAAGCTCCCGTCCCCATCAAGTAGGATTATTCTGCGGTCAGGCCAGGCAAGTGCAAAGCCAAGGGCATGGGAAGAGGTTAGGCCCATAGCTCCCGAGGAAATATAATTATATGGGCTCGGTCGAATAGCAACCAAGTCAAATGCTGTGGTATATGCTGCGACAACGATTTCATCTTCTGCAATTTTTTCCACTAGAGATTTGAGACATTCATCACGTTTTATCATTCGGCTACCGGGGGTCTACCTATAAGAAGCACCACAGGGCTTGATGTTTCATAGGCTTTGTTAATTGCGGGTTTAATAATGCTAATATCGTCATCGGTTTCAATTACGTGGTGAACAATACCCATTACATCTAAAATCGGTTGAATTATTTTAACTCCATATCTCTTGGAATCCGTTGGTAATACGCCTGGCTCTTTACCCAAAAGGCCCACCATCATGCAGATTGGCATCTCGTAATCCACAGCTACAGCGCGAATAGCATTCAATGAGTCCAATAGACCGGTATATTGGATCAGGATAAGTGATCGATTGCCACTATAGGAAAGAGCGGCACTAATCCCTATTGTTTCATCTTCTTTGCAAACGCGGACATGTTGCAAGTTTTTATCAGCAGCGATCGGGCGCAATAGGCCACTTGCCGTGGTCTTATCGGGTACCGTCAGGACGGTTTGGACACCACTTTCCTTAACCGCCTTAATTACTAAACTTCCAGACAGAGTCTCCGATGCAGTGCTTATTTTGTTATTAATATTTGTCATTTATTTTAAGTCGTAATCCGTCGGAAGAATTATTTATCGGGGTAAGTTTCGCGGAAAATTCAATAAAAACAAGCTATATTACCAATTTTTTCAGATGAAAATTTAAGTTTAGGTTGACAAATACAAATTTTCCGACGAAAAAGTGCGGCCTTTTATGATCAAGGTCGTATTTTATGATCATTTTATTTCAATTAGTTTTAAATAATTATACGTTGCGTTATGGCTACATCAAATAAATCGAAAAAACCGGAACCAGATCGGGTTTATGTAATGAAAACTCGTAACTGCTTGAAATGCGGGGAACGCTTTGAGAGCAGCTGGGCAGGTGAACGTGTCTGCAAACGTTGCAAATCCAGCGGTAGTTGGCGCAGCGGCTCTGACTTCGAGGCGGCGTGAAACTATAGTCTGCTTCAGAACAGTTTAGTTCGTAGACCCTACAATTCTTCGGTGCTAATATCCACACGTTGCAAGTATGTAACGATAAGGAGGTTTGGCATGGATAAGGCGCTTAATATTCAATATCGGCCGTTATCGCCAGCGTGCGGGGCTGAGATCATAGGTTTAAACCTGCGGGAACAGCTACCTCAGCAGACCGTGGACGAAATTAGGACTCTCTGGAACCAATATATAGTACTAGTTTTTCGAAATCAGGACATTACAGAAGAAGAACAACTAGAGTTTGCAGCGCGAATTGGCGAACTTGGTGACCGGAAGCCACCGCCAAAAAAATTAAAACAGCGTACGGAAGGTATTTTGCAAAATGATCAGCGTGTAATGCTGGTTAGTAACAAAACTATCAATGGTGAACCCATTGGATCCTTTGGCGACGGTGATATGTGGTATCACATTGATTCCGGATATGCGAAAAACCCTTACACCTATACATTTCTCTATGGTGTAGAGCTGCCATCAAAAGGTGGTAATACATTATTTGGCAATATGTATTTAGCTTACGAATCATTAAGCGAGGATTTGAAAGAAAAACTCACAAGGCAGAAGGCACTCCACATTCATCAATATGAACGGCGTGCACGGGTAGATATCTCTGGAGATATCAGCGAAATTCCACATTGGTATCACCCTGTATTTGTGACTCACCCAGTATCTGGTCGCAAATCGTTATTTGTTGACCGTCTTATGACGCAGCGTATAGAGGGATTCAGCCACGAGGAAAGAGAAAGCCTCCTTGAGCAGCTATATTTGGCTGGTGAAAACCCAGAGGTTGTGTATGAGCATGAGTGGCAGTTGGGTGATTTTGTTATGTGGGATAATCGCTGCGCCATCCATGGTAGGACATGGTTTGATCCTGAGGAAAGTAGGCTACTTCGCCGATGCACTATCGAGGGCGGACCGCTATACGAAGAATTATCAGAATACGCTACATCCCACAATTAAGGCTCACGCCTCTAAACATTCATCAGTATTGTTTTTGTTTTTTTTAAAGAAATTAACATAAAAATTAAGGAGACAACTTATGGCTGTTGCTCGTCATCCAAGACCACCTGAACTGGTTGATACCCCCATTGAGGAAATTTTTGGTCAATATGTTGCGCGGTTTAATGCCCGTATACCTGATTGGGAAGCATTTGAGGATGCTAAAATCGAGGGATATAAACGTGCACAGCACAGGATTATTGGGGCCGGTGGGTCCGGAAAACATGGGGACATGAATGCGATACGACCACGCGCTCATACGTTGAGTATAATGTACGTCGAACCCGGCCAGGGTAATGCCCCACATACACCTGAAGTAGAAGATACTTTTTTTGTCCTTAAAGGCCATCTCGATGTTTTTATAGAGGACGAAGAGGGTAAGCGCCTGACGACCCGGCTTGGTAAATGGGACTGCATAACTTCTCCACCAGGTGTCATCCATGGTTATGACAATAATAGCCTGGAGCCCGTTTGGTTTCAGGTCATGCTGGGGCGGGGTGTTCCAGAGACAATGGGTTACGTTGACGATGAGCTATTTAAACGGCGGGACGCACATCTAAAAGAAAAGTAATCATAAACAATTTAGGCAGGCAAAATTCCCAGTTTTTTATCTCTTTGACGAATCCATATGATCGCGGGTAACGCGATGATGACCATTAAACTCTTGCCCACAATTTGTCCCGTTACAAAATCTAAATTACCGAAGGCTAAATAAAGAAAGATTACACTATCAATTGTCAGGCCTACCAAACAACTTGCAAATACAGCTAGTATAAGCCTCCTTCTTTGTAATTGTGTGTACACAAGAAAATCAGCGAGTTCTGAAATAAAAAAAGAGAATCCGGACGCTAATACCAAGGCAGGTGGTGCTAAAAAAGCTGATAAACCTGCGCCAGCTATTATAGCAATTATAGAGAATCCTGCTCCTAATCGTCGTTGTACAAGGTCGCGTAATACAAATGCTAGGCCGATCATTAGAACTCCACTGGGCGCCATTAAAGTGGGAGCCACTGGAATTAGACAAGGGCCGTTTTGAAGACATATCGTTCCAATGTTCCCTATAAACCAGTTAGCCATTGGAATAGTCAGAACGAATGCTATAAAAAATAAATAACCCTCAAAAGATCTTGGCCTAGGAGAGATTAGTTTGGGCTTTAAACTACCCATAATCATTCCGTCGTTTTGCCAGTTTTACAAACTTTCGGATAAAGCCCTCATGACCGGCTGCGCGTAAACGACAGGCAGGACAAGTACCACATCCGTATCCCCAGTCATGCCTCAAGGTCCTGTCTCCAAGATAACAACTATGACTATATTC
>CAYRUX010000006.1:0-2211 GCA_964427515.1 uncultured Rhizobiaceae bacterium | reverse complement strand
TTCACCAGGCACTATATTAATGGGAATGATTTACGTGTACCTGCCGTACACAATTTTTCCGACAACCCTCGGGTTATCATTAGTTCCAAAAGATCAAGTAGATGCCGCGGGTGATCTCGGGGCCAACCGTTGGCAAATATTCCGTGAAATAGAACTCCCAATCGCTATGCCAGGTATATTAATCGGCGCCTTACTTACTTTCGTTCTTTCGGTTGGCGCCATATCTGAAGCGAACCTACTTGGTGGCGCTAATATAGTAGTCATCGCAAATGCCATTATGCACGAATTTACCTATGCTCAAAATTGGCCACTAGGGTCTGCTATTTCAATGTTTGCAATAGCTATTACAGGTATATTGGTAATATTTGTCATGCGTCGGCTAGACCTAGACCGTTTACTGGGAAGACGCTAACCATGGATAATAAAAGCAAGCGATGGGTTAATGCTTTAATTGCCGTTTGGACAGGCACTATACTATTATTTTTTTTCCTTCCCATAGCAGCCGTGATTGTATCTTCATTTGGAAAATCTCGTTATTTTCGATTTCCAGTAAAAGCCTGGAGCACCAAGTGGTATGATCAGACGATTAATGCAAATATAACCGAGAATTTACACATTACATCATTCTATGTTGCCGGGTGTGTTGCAGTGGTTGCTGTAATACTAGGCTTTTTTGGTGCTCTTGCGTTTGCGAGATACAACTGGAGAGGTCGAATTTTCTACCAACGCCTCATTATGTTGCCAATTTTTTTTCCTCAGGCGGTGCTCGGCTTAGCGCTGCTGCTATGGCTAACCTATGTGGGGGTACTACCAAGTTGGGAAGCGGCCGTGTTCGCCCAATTAGTATGGATTGTACCAATCGTTACCCTTGTAATTTCAATACAAGTATATGGTTTTGATGTGAGTCAGGAGGAAGCTGCATATGACCTAGGAGCAAATCGATGGCAGGTTTTTCGTGAAATTACGATGCCCGTACTAGCACCAGGTTTATTCTCTGGAGCACTTTTCGCATTTTTGCTTTCCTGGGGAAATTTTCCCCTTACAACGTATACTTCAGGTGCAGACAGTACGGTTCCAGAGTGGCTTTACACGAAAATGAGTAGTGGCTATACCCCCATGATCCCCGCAATTGGTTCGCTCTCTGTGTATGGATCAATTGTCATCCTTTTCTTAGGATACACGTACTTGATAGTTAGAAGACGAAGAGCATTGAGAAATTGACAGATGATATTGACGGTTTCAGTCTTTCTCGTGATAAACTAGTATGTAAAAAATCTTCTGCAATTTACGGAGAGTTCAATAATGCCAAATGAAGTTGAACGACGCGCCATCGATGAATTTCGGAAAATGCCTATAGGCCATCATAGTCCCGAGCTACAGGTCATTCTTAATGAGCTGCGTGGCCTACCCATGGAAAACAAACATTGTTTAGTATGCACAAAACCAAACACAGAGTGGCAACTTGCTAGAACTACTGGTGTGCGGGGCAAACCAGTAAAAATGCTCAGCAAAAAGTTTACGAAACTTGAAGATGCGGAATGGTATGTCTTTAAACAACGCTGGAAACAACTGCGAGGCGAAACACTCGGCTAGTTGTTTAGGCTCCCGGCCTTCGTTAAACAATAGAAACGTGACTAATATAGTGTTTTTATATTGAATTTTTGTTTTAGAGGAGATGCAATCATGATGAAAATTACCGGTTATGCCGACAAAATAAGTGCAGTACCCGGCGAAACCATTCGCTTCATGATTAACTCTGAAGTTAGTACACGCTATAGAGCAGATATTGTAAGAGTGATTTGCGGGGACGAAAATCCGGATGGACCCGGTTATCAGGAACAGGTTATAAAAACTAATGCCAACGGCACGTATAAAAGCCGCAAACAAATTATACACTCGGGGTCTTTTGTGAAAATTAAAGAGAGCAGCTGCCTTAATGAGCTTAAAAGCTTTACAATGCAGGCTTTTATCTGGCCTACCACACCCGAAAAGGGTACTCAGGCAATAATTTCCAAGTGGAGGGATAAAGACAAAGCAGGAGCTGCACTGATAATTACTAAAGAAAATGGGTCAGTTGCACTTTGCCTAGGTAATGGTCGCGGTAAAGTAGAGGTAATAAATACTGGAAAACCACTAATTGCAAAAGAGTGGTACTTTGTTGCAGCCACCTATGATTCAAAAACTAAATCGGTAACTCTAGTGCAACAACCT
>CAYRUX010000005.1:0-8290 GCA_964427515.1 uncultured Rhizobiaceae bacterium | reverse complement strand
GACGAAAAGGTGTATTTTGAAGATTATATAGATGATGATGGTGTAGGCATGGGACCCTATAAAATGGCCTGCACGATGTGGAGAGAGGAAGATCTTTTAGTATTCGATTTTGATGGAACAGATCCGCAATCTGATAGTTCTATAAACTTCCTACTAAATGAAGAGATGTTTAAAATGTTTGTGGGTGTCTACATGATTAATGTATTTGATCCACAGATCATGTTTAATGATGGGTTTTATGATCATGTTGATGTGCGAATACCTCCCGGAACATTATTAAAGCCACTCAAGCCGGCAGCTTTGTCTTCTCGCACCCATGCTCTAGCGCGCATATTTGATGTATTAGGGGGACTATTGGGCCAGCGAAATCCTGACTATATGGTTGCAGCAGGTTTTTCAGATAGTCCACATTTTATGTACTCGGGCTACGATAAAGAAGGTGAATGGTACCAGCTTTATCAAATTGGTTTTGGGGGTATCCCAGGTAGGCCAGCTGGTGATGGGCCGGACGGTCATTCACTTTGGCCTAGTTTTACCAACGTCCCTAATGAATTTTTGGAGGCATACTTTCCGTTACGGATCGATATTTACGAATCTATACCAGATTCTGGAGGGCCTGGGCTCCACCGCGGTGGTAATGGTATTACAATTGGTTATCGTGCTCTGGAGCCTGGAGAAATGTCCCTTCATGATGATCGATGGTTGACATACCCTTGGGGCGTCGTTGGAGGTCATCCAGGAAGGCGTAGTCGGAAAGAAATCGTCAGAATAGACGGAAGTACTGAGCTTCTACCATCAAAGTGCGATCATATTAAGGTAGAAGCTGGAGACCTGCTGCTCTTCCATACGTGGGGAGGAGGTGGTTGGGGTGATCCATTCGAGAGAGATCCAGCCTTAGTGGCTCTTGAAGCTGATCGAGGCCTAGTCACTATAGAAGGTGCTAAGCGTTACGGTGTGGTGTTGGACGATGAATATACTGTTAATGAAGATGCTACAAAGGCACTTCGTGAAAAGATGCGAAATGGGCGTAAAGAAATAAAATTGATTGATAGAGGTGGTGAAGTTGAAGAACTCCGTGCGTCCTGTAAAAGTGAGACGGGTCTTGAACCACCTATAAAACCTGTTTCCAGAAAGCATATAATTAAAGCTCTTCGGGAACGGAATGAAAGAGCAGGAGTTGCTGCCGAATAGGACAACACTTGGCTATCGAGACAACCGGTAAAAATACACATTAAATCTGTGCTGGATTCCCAGTTTTAGTTACGATTGAGAAGGTTTTCAGTTGTCGCGAGCCCACTTGCGTTCAAAATTCCACACGTCCTGGAAACCCATAATGTTGTGCATTTCTGTAAGTTCCATCAAATTCGTATCAACGTGAGCACTAGTGCCATCTCTAAGAAGTGCTGCGTAGGCTGAGGAGAGGGCACCTCCAGCAGCTAACATACCTAGACCAGGAAAAATCGCTATACTAAAACCCATTTTTTCTAACTCTAGCTTATTCATTATTGGAGTTTTTCCTCGATCTGCCATGTTGGCCAATATTGGTTTGCTCAATTCTTTACCAATTTGCTCCAACTCAGAAATAGACTCCGGTGCTTCCACAAATAGAATATCAGCACCAGCTTCAGCAAAAGTATTACTTCGATCAATTGCCTCACGTAATCCAAGGGATGTTCTAGAATCAGTACGTGCAATTATTAAAAGGTTTGAATCTTCTCGTGCATCTACTGCTACTTGAATTTTATCAACCATTTCTTCGACACTTGTGACCCTTCGGTCAGGTGTATGCCCGCATTTCTTCGGAGATTCTTGATCCTCGAGTTGTATTGCTGAGCATCCAGAACTTTCGTACCCCTTCACTGTATGGTGTACATTTAGCAGGCCTCCGAAACCAGTATCAGCATCACAAATTAATGGTGTATTTGTTCCTTCTGCAATGGTGCGAACTCTGCTTACTACATCGCCGAAGCTTGCGATTCCAGCGTCAGCTACACCAAGATGAGAAGCTGCTACACCATACCCTGTCATATAAAGGGCGTCGAAAGATAACCTGTCAGCGATACGTGCAGAAATCATATCATAAACCCCAGGTGCTGTGATAAACTTACGACCCTGAATTAGCTTGCACAGCTGCGCACGTTTCTCTGATGCGTTCATTCTAATTCTCCTAATCAATATTATGTCACTCTTGATATTCTAAATATAAGGTGGGGGTGATTGTTTGTGCCAGTTTGTTGATATCTGATAAGCATTACCAATTTGAAAAAGCAGCTGCTCTGAAAATGGCCTGCCCATTAGCTGAAAAGCGGCAGGCATGTCGTTTGAACTAAAGCCGCAGGGTATAGATAAAGAAGGTATTCCAAGATAATTGTTTGACCTTGTAGTCCAACTAAGGCCAGCGATTAACTCGGGCATTCCCTGACCTGCGCCAACATCCGTTTCGGCAAGTTCAGGGACAGGCATGGGGAGTCCTGGGGTATGCAATACGTCAACAGTACTAAAAATTAATTTTGAGAATTCCTCCAGTAAATGCGGCCTTAGGTTAAGAGCTTGGATATATTTTGGTGCAGGCATATATATCCCTGGTTCATAACGTCGTCGAACCTGCTCTTGATAGTCATTTGGGCACTCACGCACCCAGTTTTCATGAATTGTTGAAGCTTCCGACACAAATACGATATTAGACATATGCGTTGGTATGTGCATGTCGGGGACTTTTACTTCGATTATTTCAGCGCCAAGTTCCTTAAAAATTTCTAAGCTAGTATTTTGCAGCTGCTTTATTTCAGGATGAATTATATCGTAGTAATAATTCTGTGGAACACCAATCCGTATACCTTTTATAGACTTTTTCAGAATGTCTTCGTAGTCCGGCACAAGTCTATCGCTGGTTGTATTGTCCAACGGATCGTAGCCAGCAATGATTGACGTCAATCTGGCATTATCCTCAACTGTACGTGTAAGAGGCCCTATTGTATCCATCGTAAACGACACCGGCATGATTCCATAACGGCTTACAAGTCCGTTAGTCGGCTTAAGCCCCACAAGACCGTTTACGCTAGCAGGTATTCTTATAGAACCGCCAGTATCTGATCCCAGGCCTCCGTAAACTATTCGAGCAGCAACAGCTGAACCTGTTCCGCTTGAAGACCCTCCAGCAATGAATTTCGGATTCCATGGATTATGAGTGTTGCCCCAGTGTTCATTATGACCGGTAGGTCCTGTGGCAAATTCTGCCATGTTTAGACCCCCAAGATATATACTGCCAGCGTCAATTAGCCGACTTAAAGCCGTACTGGTACACGACGCAATATAATTTTTCCGAATTTTTGAACCGCATGTACTTTTTTTTCCAGTACGATAGAACATATCCTTATGGGCGAGGGGCACCCCATGCAGTGAGCCTCTTATCTGTCCTTTTGCGAGTTCGGCATCAGCCTTTTTGGCATCTGACAATGCTTCTTCTGCGGTGAGTTGGATAAAACAATTAAGTATTGGCTGTAGCGCTTCAGCTCTATTGATACTTTCATGAACGACTTCGAGTGAGGAGACTTTTTTTTCACGAATTGCATTCGCAGTCTCAACTAACGACATGTTTAGAATATCAGAATGCATAATTTATTTTTCTGCCAGTTTATTAAGTGCTTGTTGCATATTATCGGGTTCTGATTCAAAGTTTAAAACACTGGTGGAATTTTCAAGTGCACGAATGAGCTCATTCAACATTGAGGAAATTTCCTGTGCTCTCTCAATATTGGGTGGAGCCCAGCCGTATTGACATGACTGTGAAATAATTAAATCTCGATTTATTTGGGTCATCTCATGCCTCTGCATATTTCTTCTTTAATGACTTAGGGCTTTGTATACATGACTTGCTAATCTGTGCAATAAATACTGTTATAATACTATCAAATTAAAAATCTAAACACTATTTCAGAAATTGGATTAATTTTGTGCCCCTTGAGTCTTTACAGCTTGATAAGACCGCCCAGCTAGCCGAAGAATTGTCCCTCCTAAGCTACGAATCACTTACGGTTTTAGATAAGACACAGCTTAAAAGACTGTTATTAGATCATGTTGGTGTCTGTAGGCGAGGGGCAGAACAGTCTTGGTGTGTTACATTGCGGAAGTGGGCCAAAAAATATAATCTGACTGGCGCAAGTCCAGTGTTTGGCACAGAGTTTACTACCGCGCCTAACGTAGCTGCTTTGCTTAATGCTGCTGCAGCTCATGGCATGGAACTTGATGATACCCACGATAGTTCTATCAGCCACCCTGGTGCAGCTGTAATTGCAGCTGCGTTAGCAGTTGGTGCTCATAAAAATATAAACGGTGAAAAAGTAATGCCTGCGATAGTTGCAGGTTATGAGGCAATTGGTCGTATTGGTAGGACAGTTGGTGCTGATGATGTCATTGAATATGGGTACCACCCTACAGCTCTTTTTGGTGGGTTTGGTGTGGCAGTTACAGTAGGGAAGTTACTTGGGTTATCTGGTAACGGCATTGCTTCTGCATGGGGTTTATTACTCTCTATGGCAGGTGGTTCAATGCAATTTTCTCAGGATCCGTTTGGTACTACGGTTAAGCGTCTGCATGGTGGTTATGTAGCTCATAACGGAATACTTGTAGCTGAGTTTGCTTCTCTTGGAATAGATGGCCCTAAAGGATCTATCGATGGTAAATTTGGTTTGGCAAATCTTTTTGGAAAGAAACCAGATTTTGACGAGCTTTCAACAAATAATGATAATCTTCTGGAAATTCATAAGATAAGTTTAAAACCCTATCCATGCTGTCGTTTGTTCCATTCCACAATAGATGCCTTAATTGAAGTGATGGGGCATTATCCAATAGACCCCTCGGATATCTTAAAAGTTATTATTGGAGGGCCTAGAATAATGGTAACGCAACATATGATGCGCCGGCCCGAATCGATAATGGCAGCTCAGTACAGTCTTCCTTTTACTATTGCAACAAGCCTTATTAACAACCCTGGTGAGTACGAATCTTATACAGACAAGCATTTTAACGACCAAAGGATTTTGTCTTTATGTGATATTGTTGATGCGGAGGAGGATGCGGAGCTTGAATATGTGTTTCCAGAGCATTTTGGCAGTTGGGTTGAAATAGTCACTCAGCATGGGAAATCAAAACGGGTCAAAGTAATTGATAGTATAGGGACACCAGAAAATCCAATGAAGTTAGAAGATATTGAAATAAAAGTCTCTAATCTTCTTTCTAAGGTTCAACATGCTCCATCAGTTAGAGATATAGGCGAGGCAATACAGAATGTTACCCAAGACGGGGGGACACGGCGTTTGGTATCATTATTCAGCTCCAAAGGATCTAATTAAATGAAACAATCAAATATCGAAAACGATGCTGTAAAAGTAATAGAGGCTGTGGAAGGTGGTGGCGTAGCAATTGTGCCACTTGATGTGGCCTATGCAATAATTGGGAATAGTGAAAATGCTGTCAGACGAATATTTGGTGCAAAGAACCGTAGTTTTAAAAAACCGAGTGGCATGATAAGTAATTGGCAACTATTTAATGAAATTCAAATTTGTTCCCAGTTAGAAAGAGATATAGTTGATTGTGTAATAAACACACACAATTTACCTATGTCTACAGTAGCTCCATTTCACCGCGATCACCCACTATTCGACCAAGTAGATCCATTTGTAATTGATCATTCTTCAAAATCTGGAACTATAGATATGCTGCTAAATGCTGGGAAGTTTCACGATGAACTTGTAAATATAGCGATGGATAGGCAGTTGCCACTATTTGGTTCCTCTGCAAATACTTCTCTTCAAGGAAGTAAATACAAACTTGAGAATATCGAGACTCCCGTTCGAGATGCTGCTGATATTTCTATTGATCATGGAACTAGCAAATACGCAAATAGTGATGGAAGGTCTAGTTCCATAATTGATCTTCGAGACTTTAAAACGATTAGGGTTGGAGTGTGTTACGACGAAATAGCCAATATCCTGCTAGAGAGATTTGACATTAATTTGATAAAGAATGGACTAGCTGGTGAACGTGCGGATATGGGTTAATTATAATTATGCCGTAGTCACTTTATCGTCTTTGATTTCATCTAATAGTTGTATCAGGTTTTGAGCTGAAGGAACGACTGCGGCAAACCCCCCACGTAATGATGCTAAGGTTGCATCGTGAGATGCTTGACTGAACCCGGCTACTGCATCATCTACTAATACTACCGAAAAGCCTCTATCCGCTGCATCTCTTGCAGTTGTCTCAACACAGTAGTTGGTAACGCAACCTGTAACTATTAACGTGTCAATATCTAGCTCTCGCAAAATATTTTCTATATTTGTACTATTAAATGCCCCGTAACTAGTCTTTCTAATGATAGTTTCACCAGGGCCAGGCGTTAGCTCCTCAAGCACCTTAAAAGTTGGAGACTCTGTCCAGTATATATCCTCTATGCCAGATGCATTCTGAAGTTCAAATATCCAATGCCTCATTCGTTTATTAAAATCTCGTAAGTCCTTATATTTGGATCCTACGACAATATGAATTATTCTCATTCCGGAAGCACGGGCATACTCTAGGAGAGATTTGATTGCTGGAACAGATGTTTTCAGGCGTTTAGAATAGTATTCTGTAGAGCCAGGATGTGTTTTTTCAAGGGCAGCAACCACCCCGTAATCTTGATGTGCATCTAGATATTGCATATCAATAATTACTAGACTGGTTCGTTCTATATCAATATTAATAGGTGGCAAAAGTGATAATTCGCCAGCCATTTTAACAAAGTATTTGTCTTCAAGGTATCCCATATTTTTATCCTAAAAAATAAAGCTTCGGAAATTAACAGAAAATAGAATAATTACATATATTAATTTGAAAATACAAACTCTCAAATAATAGTCTTAGGTTATTAATTTTGAATTTATGCTCTTCACTTGATAGCCAAGTTTTGTAGGACATGTTTTAATATCTAAAGATGAGGTGTTGAAATGCTCGACGACCAGGAACAGAGATCAGATAAGGGCTCTTCGCATTCTGTATCTTCTTTTCGGATAGCGGTGGATACTGGCGGTACTTTTACCGACGTAGTTGTGTCTGATCAGTCAGGTGGGTACCAGCTTTGTAAGGCGCCAACGACCCCCCATCGCGCATTTGATGGAATTGGTCAAGCTCTTCAACAAGTTTCAGATATTTTAGCTATTTCGCTGGAACAACTACTTAATCGTACTGGCCTATTTGTGTATGGTACTACGCGGGCAACAAACACGATGGTAGAACGAAAAGTTGCTAAGACAGCACTCTTGCTCACTCGAGGATTCCCGGACATTCTAGTGCTTAAGGAAGGTGGAAAGTTCAACGCACATCAATTTGACCTTGAATTTCCAAAACCATATATCCCAAGGCGTTATACATTCGAGATACCAGAACGCATCAACTCTGAAGGCGGTATATCAAGGCCTCTTGATGAGCGATATGTTGAAGAACTTATTCCACTTTTTAAGGCTAAGGAATTTGAGGCAATTGCGGTGTCTTTATTGTGGTCTATAGCGAATCCTATACACGAACAGAGAATTGGAGAAATGCTTGAAATGCATTTACCCGATACTCCACATACGTTATCTCATCAACTTAATCCGATCGTTAGGGAATATAGACGCACCTCAGCAACTGCAATAGACGCATCCTTAATACCTCTTATGCTACTCCATCTTAGTAATATGGAAAGCGACCTACGTGACGCTGGGTTTAATGGCGAGCTTTTGATAAGCACTTCCTTTGGAGGGGTGATGCACGTTGCTGATGTAATTAAGAGGCCAATCTATATGGTAAAATCAGGCCCTGCCATGGCTCCAACTGCAGGTTTATTTTTCTCAGATAAAGAAAATTTAGGGAAAAATATTATTGTGTGTGACACTGGCGGTACAACGTTTGATGTAGGTCTTATTCGGGAAGGTGATGTTAAATTTACCCGCGAAACATGGTTGGGAGGCCAATTCACTGGTGATTGTTTGGGGATGTCGTCTGTTGATGTTCGAAGTATCGGCGCAGGTGGAGGGTCTATAGCCTGGGTTGATTCTGGAGGGTTGTTGCGAGTTGGCCCTCGGAGTGCAGGGGCGGTTCCTGGCCCGGCTTGCTATGATGGAGGTGGCACTGATCCTACTGTTACCGATGCAGCAGTTGTTTTAGGTTACATTGATCCGGACTATTTTCTTGGAGGTAACATCATTTTAAATGCTGACGCTGCTAAAAAATCAGTTTCTATCATCGCTGATGCAATAGAAGAATCCCTTGA
>CAYRUX010000004.1:0-5213 GCA_964427515.1 uncultured Rhizobiaceae bacterium | reverse complement strand
CCCTCATAACAAGTCGGGTAGTAATAGAGGTGATCCCATTTTATAAAAATCGGCATAACTGCCCGCCGACTTGCAGATGTGTAACTACCATGAATACTTACGCAGCGATCTTTAAGGATAAGCTGCGTCGCCTTTTCAGAGTATACTTTAATGTCTGATTTGGCATCTACCACTACTGGCTCAATTTCCTTGCCGGCAATACCGCCTCGACCATTAAGAATGTCTACTGCAAAAAGCGATACCTGTGTTGAGTCGTTTTCAACAACACTGAGGTTTCCAGTCTGCGACCAAAGCATCCCCACCTTGATCTTTCCATCTTTCTTAATCCAAGGCTTAGCGCCCCAAGCCTGCCCTGCATCTTTAATAAAGATATGGGGAAACGCAGCCGCGACACCGGCCGTTGTCGCCGCCCCAGTTACGAAAGTTCTCCGTGAAATTCCCATTTTTACATTCTCCCTTTGTCTTATATAAATATAATGGTACTGAAAAAAATCTATTGAGCCCTTAGACCCCAATTTTGCAACGTCTCCCAGCTAAAAGTCATAAGGCCATATTCTCTCCAGTCGCTGTAATGTCAAGTCGAAAAATATGCGATAATTTTTGTAATAAATTACAAAAATTCCATGTAATAATTCGATTATGCTCTTGGATAAACATCGAATGCTATCCCTATTCTTTCTTGCCTTCCTGAAAAGGGAATAGTTCCATGAAAAAAGTAAGAAGGAAATAGAAGAGCCAAGCCTGGTTCTGGACATTGCAAAGACAAATTTAACTTACCATTACACCCGACAGTAACGTCAGGACGACCAAATTCAAGCCACCCAGCATGTGTTTTATCACCATATTCTATAGAATCAGGAACAGCTACATAATATACTCCGCTTAACCAGGCAGATTCATGAAGATGCGATGGATGCTTCCCACCTGATTTTAGAATGGATGCAATTAAGGTTAAGTCATAGGCTGACGGTATATTGCCGAAAAACGGATGCCCCTCTATTTTTTTAAGATTGTCTATATATTTGTCTATCAAGCGACGCAAAGATTTCTCAAATGACGCTACAACACGATTATGTTGAGCTAACAAGTCTCCTGTAACAGCCCCACCCCTGGTTACCCTATTATAGGGTTCCCATATAAGCGAGGGGTGCCCCCTTACTACATCGCTAAGAGCTCCATTAAAGGTATTGAGGTTTGCAAAATTGCTTGGAACAACTATGGATTCTCTAAATATCATAACGTCATGATTGCAAATTTGATGAGCTTCATGCTCCTTATCAAGAAATTGTAATGAAATCGCTTTATATGCTAATGCATGCTGGCAGGAAGGAGCCAAGTTCAGAGCACCATTACTAGCCTCCAAGGCCTGCTCTGATTTCATTAGTGCAAGATGAACAGATGCCAATCTGTAAAATGCCTCTACATTTGACGGATCCAACTCAATAGCTGAAAAATAGGCCTCCTCAGCTAAAATAAAATCACTCTTACTTTGATGCGATGCGCCTAAATTAACCTTAGCGCCCACAAATTCTGGTCGGATTTCTAGAGCCCGAGAAAAATGCTTAATTGCCTTATCAAAATTTCTTCCTTCCAGCAAAATAATACCTAGACTATTGTGTGCTTCAGCATAATCATCGGCTACAGAAACCGAAGCTTCTAAAAAATGCATAGATTCTTTAAACCTACCCTGCTTATACATAACAACACCTTGAAAATGCAGGGCGTCCGGATGCTGAGGGTGAGTTTTGAGAAGTCGCGTAAATTTTCTTTCGGCTTGTTTAAATTGTCCATTTTGAAGAAGTGATACGGCTTCCTGTATCTTTATTTGCAGTATTGCAGTCGGCTGCCGTCTCTCTATCTTATCCTTCCGGCGCCGCTCTGCTCTATTCATTTCAAATAGGTTCCTAGTCCTGGCAAAGATCAAAAAACAAAATATTTATGGTCATGAACCATATTCTTTTTACGGCTCTAAAAATCATCTATAAAATATATTCCAATATTACACACAAGAATTATTGGGTAATGAACCACTACAAATGCCCGCAAGATAGAAAGGTTCTTATAAAGTTCTATATTTTCCTATAAATTTTCACGTAAAACGTCACTCATAAACGATGATTCTTGACGTTCGACCCCAACTAATCAAAGCTAGGCAAGCTGCATGTCTAGCTAGTGTAAAATGATTTAACGAGCCGTTAAACCAACATTAATGAACGGTGTATCCAGAACAGTTCCAAGTATAATCATAAGGATGACAAAGACCCAGAACACATTATCAGCAATTAGTTGCAGGATAGTTTTCGCACGAAAGGACATGATACTCCCAGTTCTGATTCCCAAAATACCTAACATAAAATAGTGGATGAACGTATCATCTTTAAATTTCTAGAACAATGCAGTTATCGAAACATTCATCATTTAGTTGCTTGAAGCCAAGGACATACGCCTTTAACTTTAGAGCGATAAATGTTTAGCGTGTACTCAGCTCAATTTTACGTCTTACTATGAATAGGGAGAAATTATTATGCCTACAGGTTCAATTTCATCTAGCGATGACGCGGTTGGCGTCGGGGTAGTTAACTATAAAGTTCCGGTTGTTGAGACGAAAGCCGAGGTGCTGGATAATTGCAAACGCATTGCTGACTTCATAGAAGGCATGAAACGGGGATATCCAGGCTTAGATCTTATTGTCTTTCCTGAATACACCACTCAGGGATTTCATCCAACAAAATGGTCTGAATTAACCACGACTCTTGATGGTGATGAAGTTCAAATATTCTCCGAAGCCTGCAAAAAACATGGCGTATACGGCATCTTCTCACTCACCGGCGAAGAACATCCAGAGGGGCTAAATCCATATAACACCCTTATCATGATAAATGATCAGGGGGAAATATGCCTTGAATACCGTAAAATATTCCCTTGGTGCCCCCAAGAACCTTGGACTGCTGGCCATGAAACTGCTGTAGCAGAAGGCCCAAAAGGACTGATAGTTGGAGGGACAATTTGCTATGACTGCAATATGCCAGAAATTGTCCGTGATACTGTTATGAAAGGTGCAGAACTCGTGGTTCGCATTCAGGGATATATGTATCCTTCAAAGGAACAACAGCGCATGATTGCTCAGGTTCGAGCGTGGGAAAATTTAACTTATATGGCAGTTGCTAATATGGCAGGTCGAGATTTAGTTTACTCTTATTTCGGACACTCGAATATTGTCGATTTTGACGGAACAGTGCTTGCTGAGTGTGGGACAGGGCCAGATGAAGCAACATATGCTACACTTTCTTTAACAACTATTCGTGATGCCCGTCGTAACTGGACTGCGGAAAATCATCTATACAATGTTGTGCATCGCGGGTTTACATCCGAGCCTGGAGGCCACGCCGCAAATCCTTTCGGATTTTATGACAAATGGGTCAACGACCCACAAGGATTACGTGATGATGTTGAACGCTTAACTCGGGACCATGACAGCCCAGAAAAATCATCCACGCCGAATTTAAAGGCCCCTCCATCCCGCGCAAGGTTGAACGCTTAAAGTGAGACAAATCTAGAGCCATGCTCTTTCAAGAAGAGCGTGGCTCCATCGCTAATATCTTTTAGAAATAAACAAGAAGATTCGAAGTAACGTGCCTCACTGAATTTTATCTACCACCTGCAGTAGATGTATATCCACAATTGGTACCCCTATGATACTCTACATAAAATCTTAGAATAAGGTTCAAAGATGTATAGCCAACAAGCTCTGCAACGATCGATTGACCGCATGCTAACTGAAGCTAACACTCGCATTGCGGTGGGAAAAAATGAGGAAGCCTCACGTTCCTATCATAAGGCAGCGCAATTTGCGGAGCAAATGATTGAGTTACTGGAAGACGCAGAAGCCCAGCGCTCAATGTCTATTCGCGCGGCGGAATACAAACAACGAGCTCGCAAACTCCGGTCAAACGGTAAAATGGATACAGCTCGAATTAAACCAGTTACTGACCATGAAGCTGATGAAGTTGCCTATTCAGACGAAGAAGCCGACGCACTCGAACAACAAATATTATTACTCATTGACGATAGTCCGGGTCGTATAGACTGGGATACTATTGGTGGATTAACGGTCTTAAAGGAGGAGTTGCGTTTTCATTATGGTTTAGCAATGGCTAAAATCCCACAAGGAGTTGAAATTGAAGGCTGGAATAACGTCATGTTTTATGGCCCTCCCGGGACTGGAAAAACTCTTCTTGCATGCGCCATTGCTAACAAATTGACCGCTACATTTTTCAACGTTAAGGCTAGCCAAATAGTGAGCAAATGGGTGGGAGAGTCGGGAAGGCTAATAAGCACGCTATACCGGGTAGCACGTAAGTTTACACGCGATGGCAGACCCTCAATTATTTTTATTGATGAATTTGATGCACTCTGTAAAAGCAGGAGCAGTGATGGGCACCTATACCATCAACAGATGTTAGCTACTATCCTCTCCGAGATTGACGGTTTTGCGCAGAAAAATCGTCGCGATTTAGTAATGACTATAGGCGCAACCAACCGACCCTGGGATCTTGATGCAGCAGTTCTTTCACGGTTTGAACGTCGCATTTTGATCGACCTTCCAAGCATTGAAGCTCGAGCTGATATATTTAGAATCCATTTAGAAAATAAGGGCATTCCTGTTGATCCCAACTCAATTTCTTATCCAATTCTTGCCGAAAATACAGAGAGACTTACAGGAAGAGAAATTGCTAGATTATGCAAAGAAGTAACATCATGCATGCTAGCTGAAATGAATCCAGATATACCAAAATTAGTAGACGCAGGACTTAAGCAAATTCAAAATTACGAAGTAAAATTGCGACCTTTAAAGTTGGCTGATTTTTCTGATGCTCTAGAGCAGCTTGTCCCGGACACCAGTGAACACGAGGCGACTTACTATAAGAAATGGGGCAGTGATGTAAAAAAGGAGCGTTAAATTATCGAAGCTCCCTAAGATACTCCGCTTTTTCGAAAATGTGTAAACCGGTATGTAAATCCGCCTAGAACCATTCCTATCAATGGGCCTGCAACATAAATCCAATAATTACTAAATTCGCCGTATGCGACGTAGGGTCCGAAAGCTCGGGCTGGATTCATCGCAGCTCCCGCTATAGGTCCCATAAGCATAACTTCAATGCCAACCAGTGCTCCTATGGCAATCCCAGCGAAAGGCCCATGCCCACGCGTAT
>CAYRUX010000003.1:0-2208 GCA_964427515.1 uncultured Rhizobiaceae bacterium | reverse complement strand
TAGGATGCGCAATGGCTTCTTTTGGTGTTGCCAAAGCCATTTGATCCAAACCCATTTCCCGGAAAGGGCCGCCTGAAGCAGTTAATACAATCCTTTTGACAGTCTTGTCCCTTTTAAAGTCAAAAACTTGAAATATAGCGTTGTGCTCCGAATCTACAGGCAGAATTGTCGCACCGGATCGCTTTGCTTCCTCAAGCATCAAATTTCCTGCACAAACAAGGCACTCTTTATTGGCTAACCCAACTACTGCACCCCTCTTTATGGCTGCTAATGTAGGCCCAAGGCCGGCCGCACCAACAATACCAGCCATCACAAACTCAGACTTTAAACTGGCTGCTTCTTCGAGGGCTTCAGGCCCAGCAGCTACACGTGTTTCTGTACCCCCCAACATGTTCTTCAGATCTTTATACAATTTCGGATCTGCAGTTACTGCCAGTTTAGCTCTAGTCAAAATGGCCTGTTCTGCTAATAAATCTATGTTGTGATTAGCTGTTAACGCTTCTACAACAAAGGAGTCTGTATAACGCTGAAGTAAATCGATAGTGCTCTTACCAATAGATCCACTAGACCCTAGGACAGTTACCCTACGCAAATGGTTTTTATACATTGGTGCCTGCATGCAAATCCTTCCGTTGAAGTTTCCTTTGGTGGAAGCCATTGTATAATAGACTCAAAATCCCCAACTACCAACCCAAGAGATAACGATAGCGGGCTAAGTATTTTAATGAAGTAACAAATAATATCTTTTATCTCAACGAGAGAGGAAATTTCATGGAGTTAACAGAAAAATCGTGTGTACCGTGCCGTGGTGGCATTCCAGCCATGACCAAAGACCAAGCCGAAAAAATGACCTCCCTTACGCTTGGTTGGGAATTGTTTGAAGATGCAAAAAAAATACGTCATACATATGAAGTCACAGACTTTGTTCAAGCACTGAAACTCGTGGAACTTATTGCTGAACTAGCTGAAACTGAGGGACATCACCCGGATATTACTTTTGGCTGGGGATATTGTACGGTTGTCTTTTATACGCATAAAATTGGCGGGCTACATGAGTATGACTTCATTATGGCTGCTATAGTTAACGAATTAGCCAAAGAGTTTTAGTAAACTAGTGAACAAATTTTATAAGGGTCATTTTACTTGTTAACATTCTCAGGTGCATAAATTGGATCGAATTATATAAACTTACTTTAGCAACGTTTCTTCTAATTCTGAAAGTATTCTCCGAACACCATTTAATCGCTGTCTTGGTAGAGGCCAATCATGGTGTGCCACAAGCTTATTGTCAGGTTGTAATCGAAACCTATTCCTTGAATTGTTAACAAGCTGTATGAGTCCAACTGGATCGACCAATGTGGTATCACGAAAAACTAATACAGCCCCTTTTGGACCTGCGTCAACGCGAGCAACACCAAGAATGCGGCACTGGTACTTTATTGCTACTGTATCCAACAAATTTCCAAATTCCTCTGGTGGTTTTCCAAACCGATCTGTCATTTCTAATACGAAGTCATCAATATCTTCCCGTCTCTCAAGTAGGGCTATTCTTCTATAAAGTGCTAGTCGAACATCAAGATCTTGCACATAGTTCTCTGGAATCAGGACTGCAGCACCTAGACTAACGTTAGGAGACCAATCACTATTTTTACTTTCATCTGACGCTTCTGATGAATGTTCTTCTGCCAACTCGGCAGAACGACGAATTTTAGTGACCGCCTCGTTAAGCATGTGCTGATACAATTCGATACCCACTTCCTTAATATGACCTGACTGCTCGCCGCCCAGTAAGTTCCCCGCACCCCTAATGTCCATATCGTGACTTGCCAAACTAAAACCAGCTCCAAGGCTATCAAGCCTATGAATAACTTCTAGACGTCTACGAGCCGTAGAAGTAATACGATGAGAGGGTGGTAGCAAAAAATAGGCGTATCCCCTAACTTTTGAACGCCCAATCCGGCCACGAAGTTGATATAGTTGAGAAAGGCCAAATAAATCAGCTCTAAGAATAATTATGGTATTAACGCGGTGTAGATCTAATCCTGATTCCACTATTGCTGTAGAAACTAAAACATCAAATGCTCCATCATAAAAATCAGCCATTACAGACTCTAATTCTTTTACGGGCATAGCCCCATGAGCGATCTTAACCTTAACCTCGGGAACTAAACTTGAGAGTCTAACAGCAATTTTACTTAAGTCAGCCAC
>CAYRUX010000002.1:0-4321 GCA_964427515.1 uncultured Rhizobiaceae bacterium | reverse complement strand
TCCACCAAGCCAGCCGAGAAGCCCACAAGCCACCAAAATTATTCCGTCTTGCCAGTATAGTTGAGTTAGTTTTACTCCCACTAAACCGGAGGGCTCATAACCCTCAAAGAGGCGGAAATAGAAGGCAATTAGAAATACTGCAGTGAGAATCCTAACTCCGTGAGAGAGAGAAATTCGGCGTGGATCCCCTCCCATGGACTCACCAAGAACCATCATTTCACTCAATCCACCGGGAATTGAGGAAAAATACGCTGATGCATTGTCATAATTTCCAATTTTTTTATAATATAGAGTGCAGAGGAAAACCATGCAGGCGCTCGAAACAGCAACGCCGGCTAGTCCAACGTACCAATCAGATAGTCTGGAAAATAGTTCAGTGTTGAATTGAGAACCAAGTAGGACGCCTAATACTGCAACCATTGAATTTCTAAAACGGGGCCAGGAAGATACTGGTGCACCAAAAATCGCAGCAATTGTTACTAATGACATTGAGCCTAGCATCCAAGGAAGTGGTAAATTAGAAATATAGAAAAAATAACCACCGATTGTTCCGAGAGCGATTGCTAGTAAAAAACGAGGGAAGAACGTTCGAGGTTTTTTCAATATGACAACAATCAAATAAAGGTTGCACTCTCAGGCATTAGATATTTCTTAGGTCTGCATCTAAATCTAAAGAAATAAGTTGAAACTTTTTATTACTAAAGTTGCTCTATTAGCTCGATTAAGAAGTAGCATTTTTTATGCTATCCAATTAATAATTGGATTGTCTATTCATTCTAGCTAAGGGGTAAATTGTTCATTAAGAATACGCTCTTCAAGGTTGTGTTCTGGGTCAAATAAGAAATTTATTACAACACTTGGATCCATTATAACTAATACTGAGGTAACGTCTCTTACTTCTGTATAGTCTGCCACAGCGCTAACAGGTCTTTTTTTCTGTTCTAAAATTTCTAACTCTACCTTTGCCTCATGAGGTAATAAAGCACCCCGCCAACGTCGTGGTCGAAATGCGCTGATAGGTGTAAGGGCTAAAATATTTGAACTTAGGGGAATAATTGGCCCATGGGCTGAAAGATTGTAAGCAGTACTTCCCGCTGGTGTGGAGACAAGTGTCCCATCGCATATAAGCTCAGGGACACGGACGATTTCGTCTACACTAATCCTAATTTTTGCCGCCTGTCGAGTTTGTCGTAGAAGGGAAACCTCATTTATGGCCAGTGCAGTTTTGGAAGTACCGTGTATATTGGTAGCAGTCATGCGTAAAGGGTGGATCATAGAACTATGAGCGATAGATAGTCTTTCTATAATATTATCAGAGTTGAATTCATTCATTAGAAATCCAACCGTACCTCTGTTCATGCCGTAAATTGGCTTTTCGTGATTGAGATACCGGTGCTGAGTTTCGAGCATAAAACCATCTCCACCTAAGGCAATTATGACGTCAGCATTCTCGGGCTTGGATACTTTATATTTTGAGGTAATTTCAGCGAGTGCTGCTTGTGCATCAGGAGAACGGGACGCAACGACAGCAAAATGATCAATTTTCATTCATATGCCTCATTTGTGGGATTATAGCTGCCTTTACCAAATACTGTTTTTAATTTACAAGAATGCCGCCTTTCGCAACACGCGCAATGATTCCCTGTAGAAGGTACTAAAGGTTATTAATTGCTAATTAACCCCCAGTTACACTCATGTGACGGGCGACAGCTGGGTTGTTGTGGCTGCTATCAATTAGAAAGTTATGACCTTTTGGCTTACGGGAAATTGCTTCTCGAATTGCTTCTATAAGATTACTATCGTTCTTGGTCGCTCTTAGGGGTGTCCTAAGATCAGAAGAGTCATCTTGTCCAAGACACATATATAGTGTTCCCGTGCAAGTTAATCGTACGCGATTACATGATTCACAAAAATTATGAGTTAGTGGCGTAATAAAACCCAGACGTTGACCAGTTTCCCTCACGGTCACATACCGTGCCGGTCCTCCGCTGGTATAATTATCTTCGTTAAGAGTCCAAGTGTTTTCAAGTTGCTGGCGTACTTTACTTAAAGGTAAATACTGGCTACTCCTATCTCCGTCAATATTGCCCATTGGCATTGTCTCAATAAATGTGAGATCCATATCTTTTTCGCCGCACCAGTTTACAAGCGTTTCAAATTCGTTATCATTAATTCCTTTCAATGCCACAGTATTAATTTTGACTTTTAGCCCGGCAGACCTAGCGGCTTCTATGCCCGATAGTACTTTATCAAATTTCCCCCAGCGAGTGATCTCGTTAAATTTTGTTTCGACCAGGGTATCTAAAGAGACATTGATCCTTCTTACACCACTCGAATACAGTTTATCTGCAAACTTTTCTAACTGGCTACCATTAGTGGTCAGAGTGAGCTCTTCGAGTGCTCCAGATCGCAGATGGCGGCCCAGGTTTTCAATAAGATTCATAATGTCGCGACGTACCAGAGGTTCCCCGCCACTAACCCTCAGCTTCTTAACTCCTAGACCGATAAATACTGTACACAATCTATCAAGTTCCTCCAGACTAAGTAATTCAGCTTTTGGCAAAAATGACATATGTTCCGACATGCAATAAACACAACGAAAATCACATCGGTCAGTAACTGATACTCTCAAATAGGTCACTGGTCGGGCAAACGGATCTATCAACATGTTACATCCTGAACTTCAAATTCAACTTCACATTAAGGTATAGCGCGTATGATAATAAATTGCCTCAAAAAATAAGGGTTGAATACTGTTTATTTTTTCTGTTTTACAACAATTTTACTAAAAGTATGTCAACTTTTAGGGTAAAAGGAAATTCTTATTCATATGTTTATATGCAGTGTTATATAATACCTTAGACTCTGTTTAAAAAAAAGTCATAGATATGTCCAGTTTTTCTAAAACTGCTGAAGCCGATGTTTTAAGTGATGTAGAAGATATATTATCGGGTGATCGTCGCGCTTTAGCTAAAGCAATTACATTAATTGAGTCAGAACGAAACGATCATAAAAAGTTGGCTCAACAACTCCTCAATCAATTATTACCACACTCAGGAAATGCTTTGCGAATTGGGATCTCAGGCTCCCCAGGTGTTGGTAAGTCAACTTTAATTGAAGTGTTTGGTCTTTACCTGATTAAACTCAAAAAGCGGTTAGCTGTGCTCACGATTGATCCATCAAGTTTGATAAGTGGAGGTTCAATACTTGGGGATAAAACTCGAATGGAACTTTTGTCAAGAGAGCCTAGTGTCTATATCAGATCTTCACCATCATCAGGGGTTATTGGAGGTTTGGCCCGTCGAACTAGAGAAACAATGCTAATTTGTGAAGCTGCTGGTTACGATTTAATTCTGATAGAGACTGTTGGTGTCGGTCAATCCGAAGCAGCTGTAGCTGAATTGGCAGATCTTTTTGTTCTTTTAGTGCAACCGGGTGGCGGCGATGATTTGCAGGGTATCAAAAGAGGGGTCATGGAATTAGCGGATTTAGTAGTTGTAACAAAGGCTGATGGGGAATTAACTGAGTTGGCGGCAAAAACACAGTCAGATTATCGTGCTGCACTATCTTTGATTCAGAAGAGGGATAGTAGGATACAACAGCAAGTTCTTTCATGCTCAGCCCATGAGCGCAAAGGCATGGAAGATATCTGGGCCACAATAACCCAATATTCTCAAATGAGTTTGAAAGACGGAGAGTTCGAAGAAAAACGGAATAGGCAAAAAGTAGCTTGGATGTGGCAGGAGATACAAGAACAACTTATAAGCGAATTGAAGAATAATGAAGACATTCAACAATATGCAATTAAATTGGAATCTGAAGTAGTGATGGGAAGTAAAACAAGTAGCGAAGCAGCAGCTCAGATTTTATCAAAATTTCAAAAACTTTCTGATTCATAGGCTGGCTAATAGTAAAACAACATTATTCACTAGAAGCATTTGTTGGACTTGACGTGATAGATAGCCCAGCCTAAACATTGGCTTGGAACTGAATAGGACTAAATGTTATGGCGCGTCGATGTGAACTAACAGGTAAGGGTGTGCAGACAGGAAATAATGTGTCTCATGCTAATAATAGAACCAAGCGAAGATTTTTACCCAATTTGCAATCAAAGTCTTTGCTGAGTGACACTCTGGGTAAATCCATACGTTTTCGGGTGACAACATCTGCAATGCGTACGGTGGAACGCTACGGAGGGTTGGATGCGTATCTGTTGAATACTCCAAATTCTAGACTATCCCAAGAGGCTCAAAGAATTAAGCGTAGAATAGCTATCGCGTCTAAAGTTTAATATTTTCACACGACTTAGTTGTGAATGCCG
>CAYRUX010000001.1:0-20703 GCA_964427515.1 uncultured Rhizobiaceae bacterium | reverse complement strand
TAAAAATCTAACGACAGAACAAATCCACACGTCAGCACGGCAGCGATACGGCGTCACCCTCTCTGCAGGACGCGGTGAAACTTATGATAGACTGGTTCGCATTGGCCACATGGGGCCGGTAGCAGAACCTATTTATGCAGTGGTTGCCGTCACTGCTTTAGGTGAAGCAGTTCGTCAGCACAATATTTGTGTGGATATAGGCGTTGGTTTCGAAGCAGTGGTCGCCGAAATATCCCGCAGGGTATGAATAATCTCTGAACAAAGGAATGACTATGCAAAAACTTGATCCCAATATGAAACGCTTTGAGGGGAGAACAGCACTAGTTACAGGTGCCGCCAGAGGCATAGGACGAGCAATTGCTGAAAGGCTGGCAGTAGAGGGCGCAACTGTAGTGTTAATCGATATTAACAAAGCAGGATTAAACGACACCGTTAAAAACATTGGGGGCAAATCTTTCGGTGTCCAAGCAGACGTCTCTAACCAAGATTCTGTTGAAGAAGCATATGCTAACATAATAAACAGAATTGACAGCCTTGATATATTGATCAATTCAGCGGCTATTATCCCATTTGTGGATTGGAATGACTTAACATTTGATGAATGGCGTAGGGTACTAAGTGTAAATTTAGATGGTGTTTTTCTGATGTGTAAAGGTGCATCAGAGCACATGAGAAGTAAAAAATATGGTCGTATCGTTAATATCGCATCGAATGCCATATACGCAGGAATACCAAATATGTCGCATTATTTAGCTTCCAAGGGTGGCGTACTGACATTTAGTCGCGCACTAGCAACAGAGTTAGGTGGAGATAAGGTAACAGTTAATGCCGTATGTCCGGGCCTCACTAATACCGAAGGAGTAAAGGAGACTCCCCATAAAAATTATTTTGATTATGCTGATAATCTTCAATCCATAAAAGGAACAGCAACTCCCATAGACATTGTTCCTGCGGTAGTGTTTTTGGCATCAGAAGAAGCCCACTGGATAACTGGTCAATCGCTAACGGTCGATGCCGGCTTAACAAGAACTTGACAATTTAAATATATAGATGACGGATCCATCAATAAGGTTTTACAGCAAAGTAATACAGAGAATTTATACACGAACCTATAGCCTAGACAGATTTATAACCCCCTAATTCCATAGACTATCAGCTTATCCTATAAAGATAGGCGTTACATTTTCATGAATAAATACACTTAAGCCCAATAATAATTTAATATTTTTCCAATATGATTGCGAGTTGTATTCTGGAACTAGCTGTGAAACCTTGAAGGCGTTTTTAACTTCAGGGTAGAAACACTTGCAATCAGCGGTTTGCGTTAAGTAGGCGAGGTACTAACGATGACTAAAACGTCTAAGAGAGATATTGAGAACAAAAAAACGGTTAAAACGCTCGCACCAAACAAGCGTTTTTCTAGTCCATTTGACCTTCCTATACCTGAAGGGGCAGAAGGGTGGGAAGAATTATATCCATATTATTATTTGTGCAGTTCAGAACGAAGAGAAATGGAGGAGAATAAGTTTTGGTTTTTTGATGGCATGCACAACCCTGAGCCACTTTACCCTTTCGATACCATAATGACAGAAAACTGGTGGGTCGCAGCTAGCCAAATGTGTACCAGAGTGTGGCCAATTCCAGTCGCTATGGGCATAGATCAAAGAATTATTAATGGTTATATCTACGTTAGTCCGAATGGAATCACCGACCCAAAAATAATTGAGGAAAGATACCAGCATTTTTCTCACCGAGCAGGGCACTATTTTGAAAATTGGGACGAAATTTATACACAATGGACTAGAAAAGCTAAAGATTGCATCACGCGGCTTGATCAAATTAAATTTAAACCACTTCCAGAATTAGAACCCGAAAAAAATATATACGACCATCGCGGTATCTACTCCTCACATGACTTACTTACTGCCTACAATAGATTAATTGAAAATATGCTGGAAATGGGATCATATCACTTTGAAATGCTAAATTTAGGGTATGGTGCCTACTTAACGTTTCGAGAGTTTTGCCAGCAAGCTTTCCCTGGAATTACCGACAGAACCCTTTCGCATATGGTATGTGGCATCGATAATTTATTATTACGACCTGACGACGAGGTGCGAATACTAGCTGAACGAGCTATGGAACTGGGGGTTGCAGATATTGTATTAGAATGTAATGACCCAAATGAAGTTTTAGAGAAAATGAAAAGTAGTAGTGGTGGGAAGAAATGGATACAGGCTCTTGAGACGGCCAAAGAACCGTGGTTTCACTTTTCAACTGGAGTTGGGTACACACACTCAGACCCCGTTTGGTATGATGACTTGCGTCTACCTTTCATGGCCTTAAGAACTTATATTCAAGCTATGCAGAAGGGAGAAGAAATTAGACGTCCACTTGAGAAAATTCTTAAAAAAAGAAATGACGTTACTAACGAGTATCGAAATCTTCTACCAACAGCAGAAGACAAAGAAGCATTTGACGGGTTATTATCGCTAACCTGTAAAGTTTTTCCATATGTAGAAAACCATAACTTTTATGTAGAACATTGGCATCACACAAAATTTTGGACAAAAGTGCGAGAATTAGCTGATATTTTTGTTTCTCATCGCTTCTTTAAAGATCGTGAAGACCTATTCTATCTCCATCGGCACGAAGTATATGACGCGTTATACGATTTGATAATCGGATGGGCTACAGGGAGCCCGCCAAGAGGTGAACTTTATTGGCAACCTATAGTCGAAAGACGCAGGCGAAAACGTGACGCGCTCGCAAAATGGTCTCCCCCACCGGCACTGGGGAAACCACCTTCCGTTATAACAGAACCCATTACAACTATGCTTTGGGGCATAACAGAAGAAACCGTCGACGAATGGTTGGGTGTAGATATTGAATTAAATGACGGAGAATTAAGAGGAGTGCCGGCCTCAGCGGGAAAAGCAATTGGACCTGCACGCGTTGTGAACAATTCTGATGAACTATACGAAATAACCGACGGTGAAATTCTTGTCTGTAGAATAACAGCACCAAGTTGGGCACCCGTTTTTTCTCGTATTGCGGGAGCAGTATCAGATGTTGGCGGCATGATGGCCCACACAGCGATAATATCTCGTGAATACGGGCTACCTGCTGTAGTAGGTGTAGGGTTTGGAACAACGACCATTAAAACTGGTGACTTGATTGAAGTCAACGGGACCGAAGGTACTGTGAAAACCATCGAAAGAACGGATTAATGGATATAAGCACCTCTATAATATGGCTTGATGACATTCAAGCCTCAAAAAAGGAACTGTTGGGAGGTAAATTCTATAATTTGACAGAGCTGAAAGCTGCAGGGTTTTTGGTGCCATCAGGATTTGGAATTTCTACAGAAGCTTACGAACAGTTTATGGAAGCATGTGGCTTGAAACGAAAAGCCGCTAACGTATATGCGATTGCCCGTTCCAAAAAGTTATCAGATCTCAAAAACGAGACCAACGACTTAATTAATAGTATCCTTACTTCAGAGATACCTAGCAACTTAGATTCCTTGATACGAAAAAACTACTCATTACTTGAGAGACAATCAGGCCAAAAAGATATACCCGTAGCGGTTAGGTCGAGTGGCGAATCAGAAGATTTAGCTGGAGCAAGCTTTGCAGGACAATATGACACGTACCTCTGGGTGTCAGGAATAGAATCCGTTTTCCAACATATTCGCCTGTGTTGGGCAAGTATGTTTAATGAAACAGTACTGACATATAACCGAAGTGAGAATACACAAAACCAAAGTCACCTAGAAAAAATTTGTGTTGGCATCCAACAAATGGTTGATGCTCGAGCGGCCGGAGTAATGTTTACTCTTGATCCGTTAAACGGAGATAGGTCAAAAATTGTTATAGAAGCCTGTTGGGGCCTAGGCGAAGGAGTTGTCAAAGGAGATTTAAACCCCAGCAGATTTAAATTTGATAAGGTCACTTTTGAAATCATCCAAAAGGATCTGGCCTCTCAATCTACAGAATACCGATTTAATCATGAACAGAACAAAATAGACTTACTACCTATCGAACCAATTAGGCAGAACACTCCTTGCATAAGCGACACCGAGGCAATAAACCTTGCTACTTTAGCAAAACAAATTGAAGACTACTACAATGGGTCGGCACAAGATATCGAATGGGCAATAGGTAAAAACGGTGACATAAACCTGTTACAAGCAAGACCTGAAACCGTATGGAGCCAAAAAACTGGTGCAGGGATAATTTCGAACCCAAAGTCCCCCGTTGAACACGTTCTATTGCGCCTCTCTGGTGTCCGAATTACTAGAGAACAGTCCTAAGGAAACCCACTGTGAAAGCACCAAACTTTAAATACCATCATGTAACCCAGATAGAAGACGCTTTACATTATTTAAAATTTTATGAGGGTGACGCTCGAGTACTTGCCGGGGGACAAAGCTTAATTCCCATGCTAAACATGCGTCTTTGGAGGCCTGCAGCTTTAATTGATATAAACTCAATATCAGAACTTACACAAGTCAGGTCAGAAGGAGAAGAAATTACTATAAGCGCATTAGTTAGATACTCTGAAATTGAAAATTCTACATTAATTTCTGAAAAATTACCTCTTATGAAAAAATTAGTTAGTTATATCGGAGATCGGCAAGTGCGAAATCGTGGTACAATTGGTGGTAGCGTTGTCCAAGGGGATCCCACTGGCGAAGTGCCCCTGGGATGCCTAGTACTTGATGCTCGTCTCCGAGCAGTAAACTCTGAAGGAGAGCGCATAATTCGTATGGAGGAATTTTATGAGGGCTCGTATTCTACGGTTTTAGAAGACCATGAGCTCTTAACCGAAATCATTTTTCCGAAGCATCCGACTCATTATGCTTTTAGAGAAGTCTGTAGAAGACATAACGACTTTGCTGTTTTATCCATCGCCGCGACTGGAACGATAAACGAAAAAAATCAATGGAAAAATATTCGCATTGGACTGGGTGCTGTGAATGAGAAACCAGTTCTGGCGCGGACTAGCATGTCGTTGTTAGAAAATAGTTACCTTAATGACCTGGATATTCACGAAGCAAGTGAAAGCCTTCTTGACGCAATTGATCCTCCTTCAGATATCCGGGGCTCCGCTGAATATCGCACGCATCTCTTACAGCTATATTTTATCAAAGTGTTAAAAGATTTACGATCTTCAGTAGAATAACTAGGCCACTTAATAGAGGCGTAAAACGATGAAGTTTCGACAGGAGTTTACCGTACCAGAGAAAATCGAAGATGTGTGGCTATTCTTTGAAACACCTCTTTTAGTTACTAAGTGTATTCCAGGAATAGAAAATTCCTCTTTACTTGAAGACGACTTACTCTCTGTGAGAGCCACTCAAAAACTAGGCCCCATGTCAGCTACGTTTGAGGCAAAGATACGTATTACTGAAAAACTGGATCGAGAAAAAATTGAATTCACGTCAACCGGAAAGGCAATTAAAGGTGCTGCTGGTCATTTTAGGACAAAAAACTCGGTATCATTGGAAGCCATAGGTGAAACCACCAGAATAATTGTTGATGGAGAAGCGGCTCTAGCTGGTGTTCTAGGCACAATAGGCCAATCGGTAATCAGCAAACAGGCAGAAAAAGTAACTCTTCAATTTGCTACCAATCTCGAATCTGCGATAGCTGGAAAGGATATCCCAAAACTTGAAACAACTAAGCAAACAAAAAACACTCGCACAGAAAGTTCATGCACACCGGATATGAGAGAACCTAACGATGTTCCACCCACGCTAAATAAAATAACTACTCGCGACCCTTGGGTAACCTTTGCTGCATTATGTAGTTTCGGCGCACTCGTCCTGAGTATAAGCATTCTAATTTATCTTGTATCAACATAGTGAACTCTAGCAGAAAAAATGTTATTCTTCAAAAAATGTGGAGGTCTTTTTGAGTGAACACAAAATAAGTTTTTACCTAAATGGCAACCCAGTTTCGGCGACCGTAGAATCTCGAATACACGCAGCGGACTTTCTTAGAAAGCAAATAGGTTTGACTGGTACTCATATTGGTTGTGAACAGGGGGTTTGCGGCATGTGTACAATTATGCTTAACGGCCAAGCAATTAAGTCATGCCTTTTACTAGCAGTGCAAATGAACAATTGTAATATTGAAACTGTGGAATCTCTCTCTGATAATGATGAATTAAATGCTGTACAAAAAGCCTTTAAAAAACACCATGCACTGCAATGCGGATTCTGTACTCCTGGCTTTCTAATGCTAGCAACTAGTCTTAAAATCACGGGTCAGAAATTTTCCCGAGAAGACATTCGGTCAGAAATTAGTGGCACTATCTGTCGCTGTACAGGTTATGAAGGTATTATCAATGCTATAGAGGACTATCTAAACTCTGATAATGAAAATAGCTACTCTTTTAGCCAATAAAAAATATGCGAAACTCACACAAGCAAGACTCCCAGTTTAAATTAATCGGGTCATCAATTCCTCGCAAGGAGGACGATAGGCTGTTAAAGGGAGGCGGCAAGTTCACAGATGATGTCCAAATACCACATCAACTTGAAATGGCAGTTGGCCGTTCCCCTTTTCCTCATGCAATTATCCAAAATATTGAATTCAACTCGGCTTTGGAACTAGATGGAGTATATCATATTTTAACTGGCTCTGATGTACGCAAAATGAGTAAACCACTTACCGTACTCCGCCCCGTACCAGGCGCGCCAGATCTTCCCTACTATGCCTTAGCAACAGATAAGGTTGTTCATGAGGGGCAACCAGTAGTAAGCATCGTTGCAGAAACTCGTGCTATTGCTGAAGATGCAATTGAGCTAATTGATATTGAATATGAGCCGCTAGAGCATATCACTGAAACTCATAATGCTTTAGCTAAAAATGCCCCCATCCTTCATCCTGAGTCCCTAAGTTCAAATCTCTTAACTTCTAATGAGGATCGAGCGGGAAATCCTGAGGAGAGACTAGGCGCTGCAGATAAAGTAATAGAGGGTCGCTTTTATATTAATAGAGTCACAGCACTCCCTATGGAAGGCCGTGGAATAGTTGTTAACTGGCGATCTGGCGCACGAGAACTAACTGTTTATTCCTCAACCCAAACACCACATTTACTTCGTCAGCAGTTCGCAGAATCACTTTATCTAAACGAGAGCGAAATACGGGTTATTGCCTCTGATATTGGTGGCGGTTTTGGTTTAAAACTGGGTATTTATCCAGAAGATCTTTTAGCTGTATTGCACGCAATAGAAATTAAGAAACCAATAAAATGGATTGAAGATCGTCTTGAATATTTTCGTGCAAGCACTCATGCGCGCGAAGCTATACATGATCTACAAATCGGTGCAACAACCGACGGCAAAATAGTTAGTATAGTAAATCAATACACTACGGATGTTGGAGCTTGGAATTCGTCATACGGCTCAGCACAACTCTCCAGCGTTGTATTCACAGGCCCTTACAAGGTGGCAGATGCTTCAGTATCACGCAGCGTAGTATTGACAAATAAGACACCTGTAGGCGCATATAGAGGGTATGGTCAACCGGAAGTAAATTTTGCACTTGAGGTTCTTATAGAAAGGTTAGCCCGCCAACTCTCAGTAGACCCTCTCGATATTAGAAGACGAAATATGCTGCAGCCAAATGATTTTCCATGGAAGACACCCAGTGGAGCCATCTATGATAGTGGAGATTATGAAAAGACTCTCGATATTGCAGCTGATGCTGTGGATTATAATATACACAGGACTGAAGCAAAACAACTAGATGCAAAAGGTCGACTTAGGGGTATCGGGTTTTCATCTTTCGTAGAACGCACTGGCTATGCTAGTGCTCGATTTTTAGCTGGTAGAGGTTCAAGGTTTGGGGCTCACGAAAGTGTAACATTACGAGCTAACAGGTCAGGTGGCGTCGATTTATATACTGGCGTTTCTAGTTTTGGACAAAGCAGTGAAACTATTTTTGCACAAATTTGTGCTACGGTTTTAAATATTAAATATGATCAGATATCAGTACATGCTGGGGATACATCAACATCCCCCCTAAATACTGGTGCATTTGCTTCGCGGACTCTAATAGCTGCAGCTGGCGCTATAGAGGAAGCCGCAACAGTTTTTCGAAACAAAGTATTACGAATTGCAGCGTGGGCACTAGATACGAACATTGAAAACCTAAAAATTAATGGTGATTACGTAACCTTTAATTCGGACTCCAACAAAAAAATATCTCTATCAGAGATATTTTTTAGAGCAATCATTGGTCAGGGTATTCCTCCAGAAGAATCTCCTGGCTTAGAATCGAGTTCTCATTTTGAACCTTCCGAAGCCTCATTCTCATTTGGAACGGCAGCAGCTAAAGTGTCAGTAGATCCTATTAGTGGCGAATTTTTTATTGAAAAATTTGTTATGGCTCATGATTGCGGGGTAATAGTTAATCCCCAACTTGTTGAAGGCCAAGTGCGTGGCGGTTTAGTACAAGGATTAGGCGCAGCACTAAGTGAGAATCTTATTTATGATTCTGACACCGGTCAGTTAGTAAGTGGAAGTATGCTAGATTACTTTGCACCTTTAGCTAAGGATGTACCTCCAATAGATTTATTACATACTGAAATTCCGTCGCCTGTTACAACTTTTGGCGTAAGAGGCGTGGGTGAAGTTGGTACCATACCTCCCGCTGCTGCAATAGCAAATGCAATCTGTGACGCATTAACTGACTATGACGTGGAACTTTCTACACTTCCATTAACGCCAGAAAGAATCAGGCGTGCACTGAAGCTATCCAAGGCGACGCAAGAGTCAAATATTAGTAACAGGGATTCGCCCAATGACTAACACTGGAACTGGCAATTACGCCAATGCAGGTCTATCCTCTATGGAAGCCAATGCAGTAAAGTGGTTGGATGGATTCTATCAACTAGAACATCTATTATGCGCCCGGATGTGGGTAATGAAACTTTGTCCAGACGCCTCTCGTGAGGTTAAATTTGCAACTTTGGTACATGATGCTGAACGTCATTTTCCAGGTGGCCCATCTAGCACTCCTAGTAACGGTTTTGATGACCCTGACTATCTTTTTGCCCATTCAACACGGTCAGCAAATTTCGTTGAGAAGTGGCTGCGCGCTTACTCTCCCCAACCACCCGAAGAGTTTATTAAAAGGGTAAGACGGTTGGTATTGAGGCATGAAATTGGAGGCGGATGGGAGGCTGATTTTGTTCAGGCTGCTGACTCTCTCTCATTTCTGGAATCCATGGATTGGATAACAGTTGAGTGGGTAGTTTCGGGCCGATACACCATAGAACAGGCAAAAGAAAAGTTAGATTACACTGTCGAACGTATAAGACCATCCTTAGCATTAGCAGCAGCTCTACCACTTTATGAAACTGCTCTAAAAACATTACAATCAGCGCAAAATACTACAATAGACCTAGAAGAACGACGTAGACTAGCAAGCAGTAGAAATATGCTGCTAGGTCTGAATAAATAATCAATTTAATACATTTTAACCAACACTCAAGAATTCCAAAACAAAACACTTAACACGTGGTTTTCTATAGATAGTCTATTATATTAGAGGTTTTGACATATTTATGTCATTTGGCAGAATATTGCTAAAAGGGTAAACTAATATTTATATATTAATTATTAATGTGTGAATTTGTACCATGGATTTCATATTAAAAAATGCGAATGTAGCTCACCTTGACCAACCAATCCGGCAATCCGATATTGCGATTAAGGGTGACCGCATCGTCGCAGTGGAACCTAATATAAATACTGAATCAGGCCATATCATCGACTGTAACAAAAAGTTGGTAAGTGGCTCTTTAATTGATGCACATGTCCATCTTGACTATGTTTTAGTTGCTGGCCTTGAGCGCGATAATGAATCCGGAACGTTGCATGAAGGGATTGAAATTTGGAGTGACTTTAGAAATAAACGTTCGGTTAAAACCATAAAGGAAAGAGCTCGACGGGCGATCGAATGGGAAATTGCCCAAGGCACAGGGTTTATTAGAACACATGCGGATGTATGTGATGACGACCAGTTGTCAATGAAAGCACTGATAGAGCTCCGAGATGAATTACGGGATCGAATAGATATACAAATTGTTGCCTTCCCTCAAAGTGGCCTTCATACGTACTCGGGTGGAGTAGATCATATGAAAGTAGCTCTTGATATGGGAGCTGATGTAGTAGGAGGAATCCCTCACAACGAGGTAACGAGAGAGGCAGGGGTTTCTAGTGTACTATTCATGTTTGATGAAGCGGAAAAAAGAGGATTAATGATAGATGCTCATTGTGATGAGGTGGATGATAGTCACTCTCGCTTTGTGGAAGTTATGGCTGATCAAACTCTAAAAAGGGGAATGAGCAACCTGGTTACTGCTAGTCACTGTGTTGCACTTCACTCTTATAATAATTCGTATGCATACCGTATAATGGGCTGGATAAAACGTTCCGGTTTGAACGTAACTGCTAACCCTTTTGATAATACTATTTTACAGGCTAGAGAAGATACATATCCAAAAAGGCGTGGTATGACGCGAGTAAAAGAACTTCTATCTATAGGAGTTAATGTTGGAATGGGTCATGATTCTATTATGGATCCTTGGTATCCTCTCGGTCGAGGCGATATGCTGGAGGCAGCATCTCTTACACTTCACATCTGCCAGATGTCTGGTAATAAGGAGATAAATGATTGTTTTGACATGATCACATGGAGGAACGCCCACAATCTGGGTATAAAGGATTATGGCATTACTCCTGGAGCTCAGGCCGATTTAGTTATTTTTGATGCTCCCACAAAAGCTGACGTACTAAGACTGAACCCGGCAAGAACTCACGTGTTCAAAAGAGGTAAAATTATAGCCAAAACAAAGCCATCCGAAAGTTATGTTATGGATTCAGCAGTTAACTTTATCAAAGATTGAATGTTTAAAGTCATAAGGGTGCTATACTGTGCTAATTTCTTTTTGTATCGCAATCCACGCTTCTGTCCCACCTTCGATTCCGACGGGTACTACACGCCAATGCATTAAGGCCGGCGTCCCGTCTTTTTTATAATTAATCGCTGGTCAAACACTATTAAGCACAATCGGAACGAGATATACTCTGACCATCAGTAACCATGCTAACACTCTCCTGATTACCACCATTGAAAGGGCTATTCTCTGTATTTCGTGCTCGCCTGAAAGCCTCTGCCGTAAAGAAAATACCTACCAGAAGAATCATATGTACACTAATGCTGGCACCAAAAGCTAATACGGATCCAACCCATAATGAAAACACGACGGACCACATCCAAGATAACAACACCATTATCTGAAACCTTACCGATTTAGGTAATTTTCTGAGCGGGTTTAAGCTGGAATTCATAACAATACTGTAAAGGTTCATGATTATATCCTATATCTGATTATAAGATGGATACGGGAACACTACAGATTTGGATCAGTAAATATTTTACTTGCTACCACACTCTAACTTTTGTCTTCAGCACTCATGCGAGAGGAAAAATTCCAAGAATGACACCGAATTGGAGCTAAACGTATTCCCACTTCATCCGCAGATCTAGAAATGAGCCAAGATGCCAGTTTTGCATTCCTTTCTTTGAGGTACCTATCGATAAGCATCACTAATATCTCTGTTCCACGGTTATGATCAAGAGATACATCAGCTTGTCCACGAAGACCCAAATAAGGTGGTTTGTCTGGCGCAACCTCGAAGCCACACCTGTTATTGTTTTCTAATATAGGAATAATTTTAGCATTTCTAGAAGAGGCACACCAAATAGCATTTTCAAAAGGAATAAACCATAGGGAAACTACAATCGGATACCCGCTTTCCGGAATAATTGCTAATCGAAGCGGTATAATGGTATCCACCAAGTAATTGAAACTCTCCTTAGAATCCCAAACACCTTTGCAATTACTTTCCTGTATCCAAACCATAATTTAAAAACACTCCCAAATTAAAAAAAATGGTATGTCCATACCCTAAATCTAGTTATTCCACTTTAATATATCTATATGTGTATTTAAGTCTCTCGATGTATTATGGGTAGTAAACTATGTGCAAGAAAAAAACTGTCTGGATTACAGGCGCCGGAAAGGGCATAGGAAAAGCTCTAGCAAAACAGTTAGCTCAAGAGGGCTGGACAGTTGCTGCAAGCTCGCGTACTAAACAAGACCTCGAAGATCTTCGCCGAGAATGCCCTCCTGAAAGTCTATATATTTTTCCACTAGATGTTACTGACGAGGTAGCTACTAGAAAAGCGTTTGATAGTATCGAAGAGCAAATAGGCGAGATAAATCTTTCGATATTTAATGCAGGCACTCATATTCCTGTATCGGTTAAAAATTTTTCTACACGTGCAATAAGAGATACTGTGGAAGTAAACCTGATGGGGACTGTTCATGGCTTAGGTCAAGTTATTCCACAATTTATTAAGCGGCAAAGGGGTCACATTGTTGTTGTATCTTCTTTAGCTGGTTATAGAGGCCTCCCTACATCCTCCGGGTATGGCGCAACCAAAGCAGCTCTTATAAATATGTGTGAAGCACTTAAACCAGAATTGGAAAAATTCAATGTAACTCTAACTCTTGTTTGCCCAGGATTTGTAAAGACACCTCTTACAGATAAAAATACTTTTCCAATGCCTTTTATAATTTCTGCTGAGTTAGCTGCAAGCATAATTATAAAAAAATTAAACAAGCGCTCCTTTGAGATTGCATTTCCGGTTACTCTTACGTGTGCAATGAAAATTGTTCGTGTTGTACCAAATTGGTTGTTGTTTTTTTTGACACGCAATCTAATTAATAAATCTTAATTTTAATCAACTAAACGCCATTATCCGTTACAAGATTATTAGTTACTTTATTATACGCAGCGACTAAAGAAGCAACTTCAACTGAAAATTTCCTTATACTAACTATATTCAACATTATTCCCGATGGTTGTAAAAACATTCGGTCATCGAATTTAGCTCTAAACATTCTATTTCGATAAGGAAGCAACATCTCATAACTCCATCGAATAGAGTTGCGTCTACAGACACCCTTTGCTGTCCCGATTATATCATCCGCATTACCTTCATAGGTATCTGATGTAATCTTTTTTATTTTCCATATCCTTCTCTGATCTTCGCCACCCTCCAATTTCATAATTTCATTAAGAACCAGCCTTTCAGCATTTCCCTCACATTTAATATTAGCATAAAATTGTTTTGGACTTGAACGGAATCTCTGTCGGAGTACTCCCGTAACGTTTATTTCGCCCTGAAAGAATTGTTCTACACAAAATGGAGGCACCGAAATATTCTCCCCATTAAATGCAGTACGATTATCTAATATCATTTATTTTTTATCTCTCTTCCACTTAACTAATAAAATCTCATAATTATATTATTTGTTTGTGAAAATTTTAATAATACGGTTTCTACTAATATTAAACACTTACAATTTATGAATTAATTCTATGTTAATTGTTTTTTATTTTTTTTATAATATAACTCTACTATTTTTGTTTCTCCTTTATAGTGTATTGACCTACATTTATATTATTACATTCAAACCCTGCTTCACAGTAGGATAAGTAATAATTCCACATTCTGTAGAATCTTTCATCAAAGCCAAGATTTTTAATAGAAATCCAATTATCTTGAAAAGATCTACGCCAAATATTCAGTGTCTTAGCATATGATTTTCCAAAATAATATGAGTCTATTATATTAAGATTTGAAGATAAAAGAACATTTTTAACTTCTTCAAATGATGGTAATACGCCACCATGAAATATGTATCTCTGTATAAAGTCTGGATTTTTCCTATAATAACATAAATTGGTTTTGTCTATTGTTATTATTTGGAGGCAAATCTTACCATTCATTTTAATATTTTTCTGGAGCATGTTACAATACGTATGCCAGTTTTTAACTCCAACTGCTTCGAACATTTCCGATGATACGATTTTATCGAATGTTTCCCTACAATCTCGGTAATCTTGAATTCGTATATCTATCCTCCTGCTTAAACCAGATCTAGAAATTAAATCTTTAGCAAAAGCTGCCTGTTCTGCAGATAGTGTTATACCAACGACCTGACATCCATACTCTTTAGCTGCAAAGACAGCAAATCCACCCCAGCCGCAACCAATGTCTAAAACACGATCGTCCGGTTGAAGGTCTAATTGGTTTGCAATTCTAATATATTTATTCAATTGAGCCTCTGAGATTGTCTCCTTATTATTTAGAAAAATAGCCGAAGAGTACGTCATGCTTTCATCAAGCCACAGGCTGTAAAACTTGTTCCCAAGGTCATAATGTCTGGATATGTTGCGACGGCTTCCTCTCAGTGTATTTGCATGCATTGCATGAAAACCTCTAGACAAAAGAAATTTAATCCAAGGCTTGGAAAGTATGCCCATAAATATATGCTTATTAAGCACGCCTAATTTAAGCAACTCTGCGAGGTTGTCAGAGACCCAGTCGCCCGCCATATACCCTTCCGCTATACCTATATCTCCTCCTAGCACTATCCTCCTGAGACACCTGTAATTTATAATTTCTAGATGCGCACGCGGACCTATTTGTTTGCCGATAAATGTCTCTTGAGAACCATCTGGAAAGTATACCGATATAGATCCAGTTTTAATTCTCTCTAAAACTTTGCAAAAAATGGGCTTAGGAAAGTTTAATGTTTGGCTCTCCATTAATTTTGATATGTTCATAGCGCCTTGTATGTGCCGGGGGGTGTGGAAATAATTTGTCTCTAAACCCTATCAATTATGACAACCTGTCTCACTGATAGGGATGATGTTTATAAACTCTTAACCTCTTAATCCATAATCTAATTGCCTCCCAGTGGATAGCGGAGATAATTTTTAATGTTAAGAACGGGAATATTATTAAACATCTTACTAACGATAATGTAGTTAAAGGTAGTTTTTTCCCTATAAAATAAGTTGATAACATTAAATCTTGATCAATCTTGTAATTTACATTTATTTTCAACCTTGTATCCGGGGGACTTATTTGAAATTCATAATAGCCATTCATATCGTTGAAAGGGGATACGTATAATTCTTTCTGGCATTTCTGATATATCTTAGCCGAACAATATTCTTTAACTGGCAAAACATAAGTGTGTCTTTCAAAGTATGTATTGCAAACTTCGTATAAAATTGCTGAAAGAGAGTCGTCCTTTCTAAAACAATAATAAACGCTTAAGGGTGTGAAACCAAACCCCATTATTCTTCCGTGGCATAACAGTTTTATGGGGCCTCCATCTGGCCTAATATTCGCTTCAACAAGTTTTGACTCTACCCAAGGTCTTAAGTGGTCACCCGTTAGCGGTCCATGATCTTTGTCAAAAAATGACATTGCCGCCCACTTATTATAACCAAAGAACATGAGTTTCTTTCCAAGAAAATTTAGCTCGTCAATATCTAGAAATAAATAAAAAACCTTATAGGTGAAACGATGACTTCTGGGCAAAAACCTTTCATGACCAACTGTTCCAAAATAAATATATGATTTAATATTCATTCAGCAGCCAATTCAGAAACCATGGGATGCCTGTTACTCGTAAAATCATCTTGCTCCTCCCAAGGCGGAAACAGTTGGCCTAACAATCTCGCGACGGACAATCCTGACTGCAAAGCGTCTTCATGAAACCCGTAACCCAAGTAGCTGCCACAATACCAAGTGTTTTTGTGCCCCTGAATTTCACTAACACATGGCTGGGTCTTCAAGGCCGCAGCATCTAATATAGGGTGATCATAGTTATATTCTCCAAGAATACGAGAAGGGTCTATATGGCTAGTTGGGTTTAAAGTAATAAATACCTGATTATTAGTAGCGAGGCGTTGCAACCTGTTCATCCAATAGGTTACACAAAACTTGTCAGCATTATTCATTCCATAGGGCCCTATAAAGTTCCAGCTAGACCACGCACGACTTTGCCGTGGCATTAACCTCGAATCTGTATGCAGCACTACAAGATTTTTACTATAACGCCATGGTAAAAACACTTTTCGCTCCCAATCATCGGCATCACTTAATAGACCCAAAGTTGTATCTGCATGTGTTGCAAAAATTACATGGGTAAAAGTTTCAATATTGCCAGTCTGGTCAGAAATAAATATTTTCTGTTTATCACGCTTTACACCTAACACTTCGCTGAATCTAACATGCTTTGAAAAGGATTTAGTTAGCTGCTTTATATAGTTGCAACTTCCACCTTTTACAGTTCGCCATTGTGGCCTGTTTCGAACACTCAGGAGACCATGGTTTAAAAAAAACCTGATAAACACCTGCGCTGGACAATTGGTAATCGTAGAAATTGAAGATGACCAAATCGCTGCTCCCATTGGAAGTATATGCTTATAGATAAACTCGTTTCTATAATTCATATTATGCAAATAATCACCTATCGAAAAATTATCTGTATTGCCATTGGCTAGATCTATTGGTGCTTCACGATAAAACCTTAGAATATCCGAAATCATATTCCAGTATTTTGGACGGAAGAAATTTGATCTTTGTGCGAAAAGGCTGTTTAGGCTGTGCCCGCCATACTCGAAATTATTTTTTCGATCAGAAAAACCAAAGGACATATCACTTTCTATAGTCTCAACACTTAAATAATCAAATAACTTCGTTAATTTTGGATAATTTAATTCGTTGTATACTATAAAGCCGGTATCGACTGGAATACTTTCTTTTTTATCAAAAACTGAAACAGTATTACTGTGCCCCCCAACATAGGTGTTTTTCTCGTAAATTGTGATGGGGTACTTTTGATGCAAAACCCACGCAGCCGATAGCCCGGCTATCCCTGCTCCTACAATTGCTATTTTAGCCTTAAAACTATCATTCAACTCAGTATTGTGGGGAAACATGGCCCTACCAATATATATTGTGGTCATCCGGCACTTAGCTTACGGATCAAGTCCTTGAATGGATCATCCTAAATCCTATATTAAGCAATAACTGATCCAATAGAAATTTGTTTCGTACAACAGTCATGGATCAAGTTTCGATAGAATTACCGGCCACTACTCAATACTCCTCGCTAGATTTACAATATAACGAGATTTACAGATATGCCTTTGGTCAGAAAAAACCTTGCGTTCGGGAACTATATGGCGAAAAAAAATCAAGAACAAAATTAAAAATAGGTGCACGAGTGAACGTAGCAACTAATTCCGACAGAAACGCGACTAAAATAAAAATGACAAACCTTTTGTCTTTGGTAGGCAAAAGCCACGATATTAACGCATTTCAAAGTATTTTTTCCCATTTTGCTCCCCGTGTAAAAGCATTTGTCATGCGTGGCAATACAGATGTCCAGATGGCTGAAGATATTGTCCAAGAGACTATGACTAATGTATGGTTGAAAGCAGTACAGTTCGACCCAAGTAAAGCCGCAGCATCAACCTGGATATTTACAATTGCAAGAAATGCGAAAATTGACCGATTGCGGAAAACTAAACGTCCTGAGCCAGTGGACGAAGACCTTACATTGATACCAGACCTTACCCCACCAGCCGACCAAATCGTCAGTATGGATGAAAGTGCAAACCGACTCCGAAATTTCTTAAATGGCCTGCCAGAGGAACAAAAAGAAGTATTGCGTCTAGCATTTTTTGAAGAGAAAACACACAATGAAATTTCGGAAACATTAAAACTACCTCTCGGCACAGTAAAATCGAGGATACGGTTAGCTATTAATCGTTTGCGTTCTGAACTCGGAGATATGGAATGAATATTACTCAACATCCAGGAGAAGAATTTTTACTGGATTACACTACAGGGTCATTAACAGAGGGCTGGAGCTTAGCAATAGCAACGCATTTAACTTTTTGTTCAAAATGCCGAAAGGATATTGCTGATATAGAAGCGCTCGGTGGAACTATGTTAGAAACTATTAAGGCAACCCATATCGAGGTTAATACAGCTGAAAAAATTATCGAAAAAGCTAGGCAATTAAAGACTGGTAGAAATTTAATGCCGGAAAAAACCGGCAATGGTAGCAACCCTCACAAACTTCCCATGTTGTTATTACCATATCTCGATAGTAGCAAGAACGAAGTTCCTTGGAAGCGCTTAGGGTTTGGCGTAAATCAATTCCTACTGAGAACTTCAGACGAGACCACAACTGCTCGATTACTTAAAATTCCAGGAGGCCGGTCAGTGTTAGAACATTCACATAATGGTTCAGAATTAACAGTTGTGCTATCTGGAAAGTTCTCTGACGAAACTGGTACTTATGGTAAAGGTGATTTCCAACAAGCGGATGAACAATTAACTCATAAGCCACAGACCATCGGAGAAGATCCATGCGTCTGCCTGTTGGTTACAAATTCCCCTCTAAGATTCACGGGCACAATGGGAAGGCTGATCCAACCGCTGCTAGGAATTTGAAGGATCACAGGTTAGTTGTTACTAACTCTCGCCACCAAATCACATAAACTTTCTTAACATTTATTATTTGTGTTCTGCAATCATTGAAATCATTCACTTTTAAAGTCGACGCTTAACCTTTATGGAGAGCATGCAAGAACTCACGCTTTTTCTCTAAATCAATCCTATAACTACCCAACAAACAAGTTGTTGACATAGTTACTCCAGATTTGTGCACTCCTCGCATTGTCATGCATTGGTGCGCTGCCTCTATAATCACGCCAACCCCTTCAGGATTTAATACTGAGTTGATAGTGTTTGCAATTTCTTGAGTGCATCGCTCCTGTATTTGCAACCGCTTGGAAAAAGCGTCTACAACCCGCGCTAATTTGCTAATACCCACAACTTTTCTTTTAGGAGTATATCCTACATGCACCTTACCTATAATAGGCAACATGTGATGCTCGCAAAAACTTTCAAACGCTATGTCTTTAAGTAAAATCATCTCACAATATCCAGATGTTTCTTCAAACATCCGCTTCAGGAGCTCCTCAGGGTTAGCCGAATAACCTGAAAACAATTCCGAATAGGACTTAACCACTCGTTTCGGCGTATCTGATAACCCTTCGCGACCCGGATCATCACCAGCCCACTGAATAAGACACCTCACTGCCTCCTCAGCTTCCTCTCTAGACGGTTTATTTCTTGATACAAAAGATGACTTTATAATTTTATTCGGCGAAGTACCATTAGCCACAGACATTAGATCCATCAGGATATCTCCCTGAAATAATTCAGAAAAGGTTTTTATTAGAACGCTTGCTAAACTAGGCGTACGTTTTAGCAAGGCATCTGGATCACAATTGATTATCTGTGAATGCACCAACTGTGAATATTTGTGCAGAATGAAAAAAGATTGATTGAATGAAGGTTTATGCAAACCTTTAACTTTAGCTACAAGATTCATAGTCTCAACCTATCAGGAGCTAACAGACATAATAGGCCACCTCAACATTTCAGTTGTTATTTGAATACACAGCATTGTACACAATATTAAACTATTTTAAGTGACGTAGATCAGTTCTTGGCATGCCCTCTCTACCAATTTATTTTTAATTTGTCTGAATTGTTACAAATACAGGAGTACGTAAATATGATTACAAACGGTTACGGAGATACTTCCAAGGTAGATCTACTTAATAAAGACGAATTAGAGCAGAGCGTCGTAATTACAGACCCTTCATTACCAGACAATCCTATGATCTTTATAACCAGTGAATTTGAAAAACAAACTGGATATAGCCCCGATGAGACTCTAGGACTGAATTGTCGCTTTTTACAAGGCTCCGATACCAACCCTGATACAGTCGAAAAAATTCGTATGGCTATCAAACAAGAGGATGCCTTAGAGATAGACATACTAAATTACAAAAAAGATGGTTCGAAATTCTGGAATCGTCTAAGAATTAGACCCTGGTTCGGAGATGATGGAAAGGTAATGTTTTACATTGGCGCACAAAACCCAATTACGGATCCCAATGCCAGTTAAATGTACTGCTATGTTATAACAAAAATAGAATTATTTATGTTTCACTAAGGCATAGGTCAATAGCTCTGATAATACGCGAAGATTGCGGCGCACATAAAGAAGAGAATGAGCCAACTAACTCTCCAGTTGAGTCAACAATGTATTTATGGAAGTTCCACCGTGGTTTCCTAAAGAAATTCACCTGTGAATCTGCCCATGTATAGAATGGATGGGCACCTGCTCCTTTTACTCTTACTTTTGAAGTTAACAGAAAGTCTACACCATAATTTGTCTCACAAAATGTTTTAATTTCTGACAAATTTCCAGATTCTTGATTACCAAAATCATTGGATGGGACTCCAATTAACATAAAATTTCGGTTCTTATATTGATCCCATAGTTTTTGCAAACCAATATATTGATGCGTAAGGCCACACTGAGAAGCTGTATTAACAACCATAATCACTGAACCCTGAAAATCCGAAAGAGGCACCGCCCTTCCGTCTATGGAGTCAAATCCAAAATTATATGCGTTTTGTCTTGTCATGGTGTCATGTGCTCGATATTTCTATAACAGGCCCTAATAGTCTTTAGATTACCTATACGCTATGATCTATCGTACGAAAGATATACTATCTTAGATTATGAACCTAAAAGAAGTTCAAACTTTCTAACTGATGAAATTTAACTTTATTAGCAATAGTGCTTCAAAATCACCGTATAGCTATGTGTCTATCAACCTCTAACGGTAAGCTATATAGCCTCAATTTCGTCAAT